>NZ_JACOMP010000037.1:0-14837 GCF_014466085.1 Thermosynechococcus sp. OHK43 | reverse complement strand
GTGGGGGTGGGTGGGGGGGACAATAAATCCCCCAAGGAGAAAGCCTCCACTTCGGCACTGGCAAAGTCCTCAACCCCTAATTCCTGATTTAGGTTTGCCAGCGGTAAATCAATAATGGTTTGATCCTCGTCCTCGGTTTCAGGGGTTTCCAAGCGGGTGGGCAAAGCCGCCAGTTGCCCAGTGATCACAAGGGCTTGGCAGCGCCGCCATTGCTGAATAATGCTGGCACCAACCTGGCTGACATCACAGTTGGGTTGCTCCAGATAGGCACCGACGGAGGCACAAAACTCAGCAAATTGAGAGAGTTCGAGCATTTGCCCGAGGGCTTCCAGTTCTTGGGCGGCGATCGTCAGCTCCTCCCTGAGGCAGGGTTGCCCAGGGGTTTGCAGCACGGTCTCCAAGCGTTGCAGACAGGCCTCTACCTCGGTTTCAAAAAGAACCACCCGCATCTGCTGGCCATCCTCACCACTGAGGAGTGTCAGATCATCCTCCGCCGTCGGATCCCCCAACCGTCCCTGCAACTCATTCAAAAGCGGCTCTACCTGAGTGCGCCACCAGCCCTCATTGGGTTGAACGCCTTGACGGTAGAGGATCATAACTGCTTGCAGTTGATCTACCGTCTTGAGCAGCAGGTGCTGTACCTCGATATCGTCGCAGGGACGGGATTTCAAAATCTTGAAGAAATCCTCAAGGCGATGGGCCAGTTCACTCAGGGACGTAAAGCCCATCATGGCCGCGCCGCCTTTAATGGAGTGCGCTGCCCGCAGCACCTCATCTACCCGTCCCGGCTGTTGAGAGAGGCATAGTACCCCTGCCTCAATCGTTTGCAGGTAATCCTGGGCCTCTTCTAAAAACTGGAGGCGGATGGTTTCCTCGACGCCAGATTCGGGCATGGTTATCCCTGAGCAGTCACCTTAAAGATGTTGACAGAATTTTGTAGCTCCTGAGCCCGATCCACAGTACTTTGGAGAGACTCAGAAATCTGTTTGGAGGTGGCGGAGATCTCCTCCGAGACCTTGGCAAAATCGCGCATCAGGGTATTGACTGTATTGGCTGTGCGGGCTTGGGAGACGGTGGCTTGGGAAATGGACTGCACCAGCTCGTCAATGTGCTGCGATACCTGGACAATTTCGTTGAGGTTTTTCTTGGCAGCTTCCACGAGGCGGGTGCCTTCGACCACCTCGGCTGTCCCTGTTTCCATCGCACTGACCACTTCCTGGGTTTCCTGCTGAATGCTCTCTACGATTTGCTCAATTTCGCGAGTCGCTGCCGCCGATCGCGCCGCCAATTCCCCCACTTCTTCTGCCACCACAGCAAAGCCACGGCCCTCTTCCCCCGCGCGGGCGGCTTCAATGCTGGCATTAATGGCCAAGAGGTTAGTTTGCAGGGCAATCTGGTTAATGAGGGAGATCACTTTAGAAATCTGCTGCGAAGCTTCCCCCAACCGCTTCACCTTTTTGGCAGTTTCTGCAACGGTTTCCCGCAGGTGAAGGATACTGTCAACGGTGGCATCCATCGTTTCACCACTGGTGACTGCTCGCTCTGAGGCTTTGCGCGCCACTGCTGCCGCCTCGTTGGCGCTGTTGGCCACAGATTCAATGGAGATCGACATTGCCTCCACCGCTTCTAGCATCCGCTTCACCTTCTTGGCTTGGCGCAGTGATTCTTCGGCCAATCCTGTCATGGCCGCCTCATCGGCCAAAAGGGCTGTGTTCACTTTCTCTGTGGTGGCTTTCACTTCCATGACCACATCCCGCAGACTTTCAATGAGGGAGTTGAAAATATCGGCAACGGTCCCAATTTCATCAGCAGTGATGTCTGCCCGTACCGTTAAATCTCCCTGGGAAGCAGCCTCCACTTCGGTGAGTAGGTTAATCAACTGCCTTTGGATGCGCTCAGTGCGCTGCTGTTGCTCCTGAGCAAGGCGCTGTGCTTCTTTTTGGGCAGCGGTGATCTCCTCAAGGAAGCGGCTGCGCTCCAGTACCAATCCTGCTTGGTTGGTTAACTGGACGACGGCATCAATTTCAGACTCTTGCCATTGGCGTGGCCCGCTGCACTGGTGGGCAATTAATAGTCCCACCAGTTTTTGGCTGACGACTAAGGGAATCACTAGGTTGGCTCGCACCTTGAGGGGAGCAAGTTGTTTGAGATGACACTCTGTTAAACCGGCATTGAGAATGTCGGTTGTGGCTTGTATCCGCCCCTTGGTGTAAGCTTCTACCCAATTTTGCCGGAAACAGGGATCATCAATGACCTGTTCGAGGGCTTGGGGCCAGCCTGCGCCCACTGATTCAGCAACAACTTTGCCCACATAGTTCTCATCAAATTCATAGAAGATCACGCGATCGCACGCCAACAGGTGGCGACCATCATTGACGAGGCAATTGAGAATCTCCTGGCGATCGCTGTGTTGGGTTAAACGCAATACACTATCGCGCAATTGCTCAGCACGCTGAGTAGCGAGTTGAGACTCGCGGAGGAACTTTTCTAATTGTTCTGCCATTTGGTTAATTGTGGAGCTGAGGTTGGCCAATTCATCTTCCCCCTCCACTGGTAGGCGGGTTTGGAGATCCCCTTCGCCAATTTTTGTCACCGCCTTGGTAGCTCGCAGCAGCGGCTGCACTCCCCGATTGCTCAGATAAATCGCGATCGCTGCCGTTAAAATTGTTGTGACCACCACCCCAGACAACAGTGTCCAGCTCAAGTTTTGCAGGGGCCTGAGGGCCTGCTCTTGGTTCCGACCCAGGATAAGGGAGGCAAACGGTTGCGTAACACTAGTGTAGGCAAGAAGTTGAGCTTTCCCATCGGGGCGGCGTTGTTCTGTTAGACTACCGGCTGGGCTATTGTTCCGCGCCTGCGCCAGTTTGGGAAAGACGGCGGCCAAGGGTTTGCCTTGCACCCCTAAGATGGAGGAAGCAAAGATTGTTCCCCGCGGCTCTACAAGATAAAAGTCCTGGTTTTTCTGCTCATAGATATTGAGCACCCTGTGAACACCGCTTCGGGGGACTCGCAATCGCACCACGGCCATTATTTGCTGATTTTGCGGATTGATCAGCGGCGCTGCGGCAAACATCCCTAAGGGGCGCTCCGGCAGTGATAGCGTTGGCTCAACCGTTAGAACCGCTTTGCGCGTTTGGATGGCGAGCTTAAAGTACTCCTGATTTTGGAGAACATTGTTAGCCAGACGGTTACCAGCAGTGGATTGGGCAATCACAGTTCCTTGACCGTCGTTGGCAATGATTGCTGCACTGTCGTAGTCTGGGTAGGCCTTGATCAGTTGATCTAGGATGGCTTGCAGTGGGGGGCGATCGCGGCGCCGAATTTCACTGCCGTAGCGACTAGTCAAAAGAAAGGCCAAGGTGCTTGCGTCCCCCTGTCGCTCGCGAAGATATTGATCAAAAGAGAGGGATGAAGCCATACTTTCCTGTTGCTGGACCCCCAACACCTGACGCATTAACTGTTGACGGGCCACCTCATTTGCGGCTAAACCCACCCCAATCATGGGCACCGTTGCTAGGGCAACGGCACTGGTAATCAGTTTTGGACGTAGCCCCCAAAATTTGCGACGTGGCGGTGTCGGCGGCAGGGGGTTCCCAAGGGATTTACCGTTAGTGGCTGCTTTCTGCTCCTCTAGGGGAGGCAGTTGGTAGTTCAAAACTGAGGGTGGTAAAGGGGGAATGTCAATAGGGGGTTTGGCGGTTGTCATGGTTGGCACATCCTAAAAGTATCGATAGCACCTCTATCCAACATCAACAGCAAGAACACTTGAGCAGGACCTTTCCGCGATCGCCTTCAGTGTACCCTCGGCAATTGCCGCCCCATCGAGGATAAACACTACCTCTCCCGCTAGATGACAGCAGCCTTTGAGGTAAGGAACCAGCGCCGCACTCACCGTACCCACAGGAGACTGAATCGCTTCCTGGGGAAGTCGGACGATTCCCCGTACTTCCTGTAGCGCCAAGCCCAGGTATCCCTTAGGAGTTTGCAGCAGCGCAATCGTCACCAGAGATGTATCTGCCTCTAGGGGCTCTAGGTTGAGCAAGTGGGCCAAATCCAGCACCCACACAATGCGGTTACGAAAGTTGAGTAATCCCATTACCAGGGCCGGCATATTGGGAATTGCCGTGAGTTGCTGCGGTGGGAGCACCAACACCTGCTGAATTTCAGCCATCGCCAGCAGTGCGCTCAATTGCGCCTGTACCACCAAACGCAGGTAGGGCGCTCCTTGGGGGCGATCGCCCTGCCCCTCACCACTGTTGAACCAAGGCCCTCTCCCTAGCATCGTCATACCATCACCGACTTCAGCGCCCGCACCAGATCCTCACGACTAAAGGGCTTTGTCACATAGGCATCAGCCCCCTGCTTCATTGCCCAAAGACGGTCTAGCTCCTGGTTTTTGGACGTACAGACAACAATGGGAAGCTTTTCCGTTTCAGGGTTTTTCTTGAGACTGCGACAGAGTTCAAACCCGCTCATCCCTGGCATCACCACATCCGTAACTACCACATCGGGCTTATATTGAGCTATTTTCTCCAGTGCCTCCTTGGCATCGCTGGCCGCAATCACCCTATAGCCAGATTCCTGAAGAAACGAGGTAATCAGTGCCATTTCCGAAGAAACATCTTCTACTACCAAGACCGTCGTCATTTCCCTTCCCCAATCTCAATGCAAAGAATCAATCAAAGAATCAATCATTGTCAATATACTGCCATCCGCCACCCGTTGCCTGCCCCTAGGTCAAGTATTGAAACACCATTTTCAAGAGTTCTGCCTGGGTAAAGGGCTTAGTCATGTAATCCGTTGCCCCCACAAGACGGGCTTTTGCGCGGTCAATGAGTCCTGTGTTACCTGTAACCATAATTACCGGTACTGATTTAAGGCGTTCATGGTTGCGGATGACTTTACAAAACTTATAACCGTCAATATTGGGCATTCCCACATCCAAAAGAATGAGATCGGGATTAAGGCGCATCACCTCCATCAGGGCTTTTACGGAGTCATTGAGGGCAATTACCTCAAAGGCATCATCGGCTAAAAACCGCTTCATTTCATTGAGGATTGTTGGACTATCATCAATGCAGATAATCCGATAGGTGCGGTTCGCGACCTGGGAGGTAAAAAAACCACTTCCTGAGTCGCCACTTTCCTCTACCACTGTGGGTGTTGTTTCCTGCCACAAACTGAGATCAAAGTTGGGCAGTAAGTCAAAGGGATGTTGGGGTTCCCGAACCACCACAGCCCCCTTATCAATTAAGGGCAAGAGGCTGCGCACCAAAGTAATTTCATTTTGATTGAGCAGCACCGCCAAGTGGCGAAAACTAAAGCCCCGCAACAGAGAGCCCAAACGTTGCTGCTGCTCAGGCGCTAAATTCACGTGGGCACTACTAAAAAAGTAGGGACGCTGAAAGGGCGAGACAATCTTGTGGCCAAGGTTTAACCACTGCTGAATTCGCCCCTTACAGGACTCAATGAGGCGATTGGCGTCAAAGCGACTCACAATTGGAACATCAATGTAGGGCACCAATTCGTGGTGACCCCTCTTGAGATAGAGAAAGGACTCCAGGACTTCAAGAATGAGCCCCTCCACCAACTGAGAAAACTGCGCTGGGGTAATGATCTTCTGGGTAAGCAACCAGCGCAAACTCTCATATTCATAAATAGGGGTGGGGGTGTTGGCCTGTTCCCATTGCTGGCGTACTTGGGCCCGCAATTCACGATCCAAGGCGGGGACACTGTGGCTCAGTTGCCGCAAATGTCGTTCAAAGCGATCGCCCGGCTCAATTGTGTGGGTTCCATAGATAATCTCCCCGCGATCAAAGTAAAGAAACCATTTCTGGTCCCCAACGCCGACCTTAAAGCAACCGGTACCCCCTGAGGTGCTCAGCTGCTGCAGCAATTCCTCAGGCTGAAGTGTTTCTGTAGATTCCAATGTTCCCCCGCCACTCAAACCAGAATCTGATGCCATTAGATCGGTCTCCATCAGCCCAAGTCCTGCTGAGCTTCGGCAACAGCCAACGATTACCGGATAGTTAAATTATATTTAACCGCTGCTGGCAAAAAGATGAAAGAAGACTTCAGAAAAGTTAATAACTTTGACAACGGCAAGTAAACGGCCCTGGAAAAAATAAAACCCATAAAAAATCCCCCTCCGCAGGGGAGAGGGGAAAGAGCTGAAGATAAACTCCGCGGCCCTAGAACGTAAAGGTGGTACGAATCACCCCTTGAAGAATTGGCTGGCCGGAAACGACGCCGCCACCGTTAGTATTGTTGGGGTTAATAATGGCCGTGAAGATGGGCGTGATGCTAATGTTGTCGCTGATCGGGAATTTGTAGAAGGCCTCCACATTCACTTGATCGGCATTGTTGATGAGACCACCCACAGGAGCACTGTTAATAAACGGTGCCCCCGCAGCGGCAGCTAAGACCGAGCCCGGTACCAGCAAGTCTTTGTAGCCAATGCCGGCCATAAAGTTGTAGGCCATCATACCTGCTGCTGGTGCGCCCAAAATAGAGAAAGGTAGGGGCGAAACCTGTGGAAAGTAAGTACTGGGAATCCCCGCGACACCGGCACGACCAAAGATGCCCAAACGACCAAGGTTCAGCTCAAAGTTAATGCCTCCCGCTTGGGCCTCAATGCCGTAGGTCTTGGAGTAGGTACCCTGCAGCTTGACGACATAGCTGTTTTTACCACCACCAAACTTATTGGCATACTCGAGCTCCAACGACGCTTGGAAGGGATCGCCGCCAAAGCCACCCCCTGGACTTGGAGGAGCAATCCCAGCTGCAGCCCGTCCCGCTTCGGCCGCAACATACAATGCCCGCACCGTGAAGGGACCTTCCTTGGGATTCCATTGGATGGCGGCACCGGCGCCTCCTAGGAAGTTCATGGCATAGGGCACAATGAAGGGATTATTCAGGAAAAAGTAGGTACCAAAGTCACTGGCGGGAGAGTTGGCCCAGCTGTTGGTGTCGATAATATCACTGGGATAAAATTGAGGGCCGGCTGTAATTGTGATGTCCTTGGTGGGCTTAAAGCTATAGGCAAGGCGGAATAGGTTGACGCCTGGACCAAAACCCGACCAGTAATACTGACTGGGGCTAAAGTAGGGCAGTGGTACTGTGAAAGGATCGAGTGGGGCACCCAGTGTTGTGACTGTTTGCAAACCCAAACCATAGGTACTAATGGCATCACGGCCAGCATTCCCTGTAGAGAGAGTGGTTTGTAGTAGGTCGGTACCTGTGAAGCTGGTATTTAGGTTCAGCAAAACCCCCGCAATGACCGTGGGGTTTGTTCGGCCGGGAGCAGGCGCCAAATTACCAGCCACAGATGGAAACGGGCTAGAGGGGCGGCCACCATACTGAACGGACATCACTGCCGTTCCTGTGAGTTTTGTGGTTGTCGAAAATTGCTGGGCCTCCAGTTGGGCAGTGCGGGCCTCCAGCTTATCCACACGGCCTCGCAGGGTCGCCAATTCTGCTTTGAACTCGTCCATCAATTTTTGCAGAGTGGCCAAGTCCTCCTTGGTGGCAAAGCGGTCGCTAATCACGTCAAGGCAAGCATTCAAGGCCGCTGCCATTTCATAGCGCGTGGCGGCGCGGTTGCCCCGGAAGGTGCCATCGGGATAACCGGCAATACAACCATACTTTTCCACAAGGGAGGCCAGTGCTTGGTAGGCCCAGTCGGTGGGGCGCACATCCGAAAGTTGGGACACCGAGGTCACCTGCCCCATGGTGTCTTGATTGGCCAGCAATTCATTCACCGTGCTAATGGTGCTGGAGGCATCGGCGACGGTGCTGGGGGTAGGTGGGGCTTCAGCAGCTTGAAGATTTTGGGGTTCAGCAGGAATCGGGTTTTCAAGGGGAGCGGGTTGATTGGCAGTGGCAATGCCGGCCCCGGCAACCACCCCTAATAGACTTAAGCTACCTGCTAACAAGTAGGTCTTTTTCACGAGACTACTCCTCACTCACAACGGATTAGGCTCAGCAGAATCCTTCATGAATTCTGCTACTCCTTAGTACTAGCTTACACAATGCAGCCTGAATGTGTTGCAGGCTAGTTATGCAACGTTTGGTGCATTATAGTTGCTGCCGAGGTCATTTGTCAAATAGGGTGTTGTGATTTTTTTGACATTCTACTAGTTGGCGTATAGTTGGCCTGCTTGGGCGGCATGGTAGGAGCTACGCACCAAAGGTCCCGCTGCCACGTGGGAAAAGCCCAGTTCACGGGCAATGTTAGCCAAATTCTCAAATTCTTGGGGTGTCCAATACTTCACTACGGGTAAATGGTGCAACGAAGGAGGTAGATATTGCCCCAAAGTCAGGCGATCGCAGCCCACCGCCCGCAGATCCTTGAGGGTTTGAATAACTTCTGTTTCGCTTTCTCCCAAGCCGAGCATCAAGCCGGACTTGGTGGGAATCTGAGGATTCAGTTCCTTGACGATGGCCAAGACCCGCAGTGAGCTCTCATAGGTGGCGCCGCGCCGCACAGGACCCTGTAAACGGCGGACGGTCTCTAGGTTGTGGTTGTAGCAGGCGGGCCGAGCCGCCACAATTTGGGCAATACAGTCCCGTTGGGACACCCGGCCCCGGTCCAGGCGAAAGTCGGGGGTGAGTACCTCGATTTCTGCCTGGGGGCAGCGCTGGCGGATGGCGTGCATCGTCGCCACAAACTGACCTGCCCCCTGGTCAGCTAAGTCATCGCGAGCCACGGAGGTCAACACAACGTAGTGCAATCCCAAGGTGGCAACGGCGGCGGCAATTTTGGCCGGCTCCTCCGGATCTACGGCAGCGGGAGCCTGCCCCTTTTGCACCTGACAGAAAGCACAGGCGCGGGTACAAGTGGCACCCAAAAGTAAAAAAGTGGCAGTTTTTTGGCTGTAGCACTCACCGCGATTGGGACAGCGCCCCTCTTCACAAATCGTGTGAATTCCGTACTGACGCACTAGGCGCTGAACAGTGGAGATCTCGCTGGCTTTGCCCAGGGGCTTGCGCAGCCACGGCGGCAGGGGTTGGCAGAGCGTCATAGAGTTGGGTTAATCCTAAAAATAGGCAAAAGGCAAGCTAGATACAAAACTTGATTAACTATCGAGTCCATTTATTAAGTAACTGTAAATGATCACTGGGGGTGCTCCTAGGGGGCGATCGCTTCTATGGCAGGATCAATAGCGACGTTACCGCAGGTATGCCACAGAACCTATGAGTGATCAGCCACGCCCAACGGTCATAATTACGGGTGCATCCTCTGGAGTGGGATTGTATGCTACCAAAGCCTTAGCCAATCGGGGCTGGCACGTTGTTATGGCCTGCCGCAATCTTGAAAAAGCTGAGAAAATGGCCAAGGACATGCAGATTCCACCGGAGGCCTACAGCATTTTGCATTTGGACTTGTCTTCCTTAGCTAGCGTGCGCGGCTTCGTTGAGTCATTTCGGGCATTGAATCGCCCCCTGCGGGCTCTTGTCTGCAATGCTGCCGTCTATTATCCGCTGCTTAAGGAACCCATCTACAGTGTGGATGGCTATGAAATGACGGTAGCCACCAATCACTTGGGGCATTTTCTTTTGATCAATCTCCTGCTAGAAGACTTGAAAAATTCTCCCGAAAGCGATAAGCGCTTGGTGATTCTCGGTACGGTGACGGCCAACCGCAAAGAATTCGGCGGGAAAATTCCAATTCAGGCCCACCCTGATTTTGGGAAACTCGAAGGCTTTAAAAAGGGCTTTAAGAAACCCATTGCCATGATTAACGGTAAGCCCTTCAAATCGGGCAAGGCCTACAAAGACAGTAAGCTCTGCAATATGCTAACGGCACGGGAACTGCATCGTCGCTTCCACGAGAGCACCGGAATTGTTTTTAGTTCCCTTTACCCGGGTTGTGTGGCCGACACGCCTCTGTTTCGCCACCACTTCCCCCTCTTTCAGAAGCTCTTCCCCCTCTTTCAAAAGTACATTACGGGTGGTTATGTTAGCCAAGAAACAGCGGGGGAGCGGGTAGCAATGGTCGTGGCAGACCCTGACTTTCGTCAGTCGGGGGTGCACTGGAGCTGGGGGAATCGCCAAAAAGAAGGCCGCAAAGCCTTTGTCCAAGAACTCTCGGCAGAGGGCAGCGATGAGCAAAAAGCCCGCCGTCTTTGGGAGTTGAGCGAAAAACTGGTGGGATTGGCCTAAAAGTTAATACCTTCTTCCATTCCACTGGCTGAGCTTGCCGCTATGGTGGAAGTGATCCTTGCCATTGCAGGACGGATGTATGTCACAGCAAGATTTCGGCGTTATTGGCCTCGCCGTCATGGGGGAAAACCTTGCCCTCAATGTGGAGCGCAATGGATTTTCCGTGGCGGTTTATAATCGCACACCCGCCCGCACCGAAGCTTTCATGGCCGAACGAGCCGCAGGCCGTCGCTTCAAGGCTACCTATAGTCTTGAGGAATTGGTTGCCTCCCTGTCGCGGCCGCGCCGCATTTTGGCAATGGTCAAAGCAGGGCAACCTGTGGATGATCTGATCCAGCAGCTCAAGCCCCTCCTTGAACCCGGCGATATCCTCATTGATGGTGGCAACTCCCTCTATACCGATACCGAACGCCGCGTTGCCGAAATGGAGGCGGCGGGACTTTGCTTTTTTGGTATGGGGGTCAGCGGTGGTGAAGAGGGTGCCCTCAATGGCCCAAGTCTCATGCCTGGCGGCAGTCGTGAAGCCTACCAAGCCCTCGAACCCATTCTCACCAAAATTGCAGCGCAAGTGGATGATGGCCCCTGTGTCACTTACATTGGACCAGGGGGGTCGGGTCACTTTGTCAAGATGGTGCACAACGGTATTGAGTATGGCGATATGCAGCTCATTGCCGAGGCCTATGACCTACTAAAAAACCTTCTTGGCCTTAATCACCAGCAACTCCATGAGGTCTTCAAAAGCTGGAATGAAACCCCTGAACTTAACTCATTTTTGATTGAAATTACCAGCCAGATTTTCACCTATATTGACCCAGAAACCCATTTGCCCCTTGTGGATGTGATTGTGGATGCGGCAGGTCAAAAGGGAACTGGTCGCTGGACGGTGGAAAGTGCTCTTGAGATGGGGGTGGCGATTCCAACCATTGCCGCTGCCGTGAATGCTCGCATCATGTCCTCTATCAAGGCCGAACGGATGGCGGCTGCCCAAGTGCTCCCTGGTCCTGCGGCTCACTTTAGCGGCAATACCGAAGAATTCATTGCCAAAATTCGCGATGCCCTCTACTGCTCGAAGATCTGCTCCTATGCCCAAGGCATGGCCCTGATTGCCAAAGGCTCCCAGGAACTCTTTGATAACCAACTGAACCTGAGTGAGATTGCCCGCATTTGGAAAGGGGGCTGCATTATTCGGGCTGGCTTCCTGAATAAGATTAAGCAGGCCTACGGCGAAAATCCTCAATTGGCCAATTTGCTGCTGGCGCCGGAGTTTCGCCAGACCATCTTGGATAAGCAGGCGGCGTGGCGGGAGGTTTTGGTGGAAGCGACCCGTGCGGGGATTGCTGTACCCGCCTTTGGTGCCTCCCTAGAATACTTCGATAGCTATCGGCGCGATCGCCTGCCCCAAAATCTCACCCAAGCGCAGCGGGACTTCTTTGGTGCCCATACCTACGAGCGAATCGATAAACCGGGAACCTTCCATACGGAGTGGGTACCGATTCGGGAGGCGGGCAAAGCTTCTGTTTGAGAGGCAGGCAGTAGATTGCAGACGTAGTCCCCCAAGTGGACAGTTCTTTAGCCTATCTTAAGAATGAGGCGAGCTATCTGCTTGCTGCCGATTGTCCTGCACTTTGGGGAGACCAAGAAGCCTTGCATCCGTTTCTACGACTCCTACACCACAGCCAGCGCTACCAACGCCAAGTGGGGTTTGCCTCCCTCTCCTCTATCCTGAATAAAATTTTTGATCTGGCTCCCCCCGTTCTGATTGGGATTGCTGTGGATTTAGTGGTGAAGCGGCAGGATTCCCTCTTTGCTCGCTGGGGGCTAGCAAGCTTTGAGCAGCAACTCTTGACCTTAGCGGGTCTATCGTTTGTGATTTGGAGCTTGGAGTCGCTCTTTGAGTATGCCTATGCCCGCAGTTGGCGCAATTTAGCCCAGCAGATCCAACACGACCTGCGCCTTGAGACCTATGCCCATGTCCAAGAAATGGATTTGGCCTTTTTTGAGGAGCGCAGCAGTGGGGTATTGCTCTCGATTCTCAATGATGACATTAACCAACTGGAGCGATTTTTGGATGGCGGTGCCAATGAGGTGTTGCAGGTAACAACCACCGTCTTTGTTATTGGTGGCATTTTCTTTTATTTGGCACCCAATGTCGCAATCTGGGGAATGCTGCCGATGCCCCTGATTCTCTGGGGGTCGGTGATCTTTCAGCGGCGACTGGCACCTCGCTATGCAGAGGTGCGGGAAAAGGCGGGACTCCTCAATGAACGCTTGGCCAACAATATTACGGGCATTCAAACGATCAAGAGCTTTACGGCTGAGCTCTACGAACTGGAGCGCCTGCGCTGGGACAGTGAAGCCTACCAACAGAGTAATCGCCGCGCCATTCGCCTCAGTGCTGCCTACATTCCATTGATCCGCTTTGTGATTCTATTTGGTTTTACGGGAACCTTGGTACTGGGGGGCTTTGCTGCTTTTCAGGGACGCTTGGATGTGGGGGCCTATAGCACGATGGTCTATCTGATTCAACGCTTGCTCTGGCCGCTGACCCGTTTGGGGGAAACACTGGATCAGTATCAACGAGCCATGGCCTCAACGCAGCGGGTGCTGAATTTACTGGAAACGCCGATCGCGATTTGTCCGGGCGATCGCCCCCTTGATCCGCACCATGTCAAAGGGGAGGTACGTTTTGAAGCGGTCGGCTTTGCCTATGCTGGCCGTGCCTCCGTGCTGAAAAATGTGAGCTTACACGTCCCTGCAGGTCAAACGATCGCCATTGTCGGCTCCACGGGATCCGGCAAAAGTACCCTTGTGAAATTGTTACTGCGATTCTATGAAGTCCAAGAGGGGTGCATTCTCCTTGATGGCGTGGATATTCGCGAGTATCGCCTGCGGGATTTGCGCAGAGCCATTGGCTGGGTGAGCCAAGATGTCTTTCTCTTCCACGGCACCGTGTTTGAAAACATTGCCTATGGCAGTCCGGAGGCAACCCGTTCTGAGGTGATCCGGGCAGCAAAACTGGCTGAAGCCCATGACTTCATTGAGCAACTGCCCCAGGGCTATGACACGGTGGTGGGGGAGCGGGGCCAAAAACTCTCCGGTGGTCAGCGGCAACGGCTGGCGATCGCCCGTGCCCTTCTCAAAGATCCGCCGATTCTGGTGCTCGATGAAGCCACATCTGCCGTGGATAACGAAACCGAAGCTGCCATCCAGCGATCGCTAGCCCAGATTACTGCCCATCGCACCACCATTGCCATTGCCCACCGCCTCTCCACCATTCGCCACGCCAACTGCATCTATGTCCTTGAGGGAGGTGAAATTGTGGAGCAGGGGACCCACGAAGCCCTCCTGGCTCAGCAGGGGGTTTATTACAGCCTTTGGCAAGTCCAAGCAGGAATTCTGGAAACTTAGGACTTAAGGTTATAGCGGGCCCGCTCCGCCGCCGTCTTCTCACGATCCAGTTTCAAAATCAGCACCGCCAAGGGGGGCAAACACAGATCAAGGGAATAGCGGCGGTTGTGGTAGGGCCACTCATCCGCCCACTTGCCGCCTAAGTTACCCATATTGCTGCCGCCATACTCGCGGGCATCACTGTTAAACAATTCCCTATAGAAACCATGCTCCGGCACCCCGATACGATAGTGGCTATGGGGCTGTGGTGTAAAGTTACAGACGACAACGACAAAATCTTGGTAGTCCTTGTCCCAGCGGATGAAGGACACAACGCTATGGCGGTTGTCACTACAGTCAATCCACTCAAAGCCCTCCTGTTTGAAATCTTGGGTATAGAGGGCCGGTTGGGAACGGTAGAGGTGATTCAGATCTTGAAAGAAGCGTTTGGTTTGCTGATGGGGCTCGTATTGTAGCAGGTGCCACTCCAGATCGCTCCAGACATTCCACTCGCTCCATTGGGCAAACTCCATCCCCATAAACATGGTTTTCTTGCCGGGGTGGGTGAACATATAGGCAAACAAACAGCGCAGGTTCGCAAATTTCTGCCAGCGATCGCCCGGCATTTTGCCAATAATGTGACTCTTGCCGTGGACCACCTCATCGTGGGAAAGGGCCAGCATGAAGTTCTCGCTGTGGTGGTACCACATACTGAAGGTGACATTGTTGTGATGGAACTGGCGGAACCACGGATCCATGCTGAAGTAGTCAAGCATATCGTGCATCCAACCCATGTTCCACTTCAGGTTAAAGCCCAATCCCCCCATGTAGGTCGGCCAGGAGACCATCGGCCAGGCTGTTGACTCCTCAGCAATCGACAGAATCCCCGGAAAGTAGCTAAAGATCACGTGGTTGACTTGGCGCAGGAAGTTGGCCGCTTCTAAATTCTCCCGTCCACCGTATTCATTGGGTACCCACTCTCCCTCCTTGCGGCCATAGTCGAGATAGAGCATCGAGGCCACGGCATCCACGCGAATACCGTCAATGTGGTACTTGTCAAACCAAAAGAGGGCATTGGCCACCAGAAAATTGCGCACTTCGTGGCGACCATAGTTAAAGACTAGGGTGCCCCATTCCTTGTGTTCGCCCTTGCGGGGATCCGCGTGTTCGTACAGATGGGTGCCATCAAAGAACGCCAGCCCATGGCCGTCCTTGGGAAAGTGCCCCGGTACCCAATCGACAATGACGCCAATGCCGTTTTGGTGGCACTGATCCACGAAATACAT
>NZ_JACOMP010000036.1:0-9235 GCF_014466085.1 Thermosynechococcus sp. OHK43 | reverse complement strand
TCCTATGAATACCGCCGAATTACTCGTGAAATGCCTTGAAAATGAAGGCGTTGAATATATTTTTGGCCTGCCAGGGGAAGAAAATCTCGATGTCCTCCAGGCCCTCCGTCGCTCTCAGATTGAATTTATAACCACCCGCCATGAACAGGGGGCAGCCTTTATGGCCGATGTCTATGGTCGGCTCACTGGCAAAGCAGGGGTGTGTCTTTCTACCCTCGGCCCTGGTGCCACAAATTTAATGACCGGCGTTGCTGATGCTAACCTCGATGGCGCTCCTCTGGTGGCTATTACAGGGCAAGTGGGGACGGACCGCATGCACATCGAGTCCCACCAATATCTGGACTTGGTGGCCATGTTTAGCCCAGTAACCAAATGGAATGCCCAGATTGTCCGCCCCAGCATTACCCCGGAAATTGTCCGCAAGGCCTTTAAAATTGCCCAGAATGAGAAGCCCGGTGCGGTTCACATTGATGTGCCTGAAAACATTGCCGCCATGGAAGCCGAGGGCTATCCCCTCAAGCCCAGCTCGCCCGAAAAAACCTATGCCTCCTTCCAGAGTATTCTCAAGGCTGCTGAACTCATCAATACTGCCGAAAACCCCCTGATCCTAGTGGGGAATGGCGCCATTCGCGCCCAGGCTGCCGCTGCCCTCACCCATTTTGCTGAAAAGCTGAATATTCCCGTGGCCAATACCTTCATGGGCAAAGGGGTCATTCCCTATCAACACCCCCTTGCCCTGTGGACCGTGGGACTTCAACAGCGGGATTATATTAGCTGCGGCTTTGATCATGCCGACTTAGTCATTGCCATTGGCTATGACTTAATTGAGTATTCCCCGAAAAGCTGGAACCCCGATGGCCGCTTGCCCATTATCCATATTGCGGCCACCCCTGCGGAAATTGACAGCAGCTACATCCCTGTCGTTGAGGTTGTTGGCGATATTTCTGACTCCCTCTATGAAATTCTTAAGCGGGCCGAACGCCAAGATAAACCCACCCCCTATGCAGTGGCACTGCGTCAGGCGATTGTGGCGGACTATTGCCAATATGCCCAGGATGAGAGTTTTCCCGTTAAGCCCCAAAAGCTAATCTATGACTTGCGCCAAGTCATGGGGCCAGAGGACATTGTTATTTCTGATGTGGGTGCCCATAAGATGTGGATTGCCCGTCACTACCACTGCGATCGCCCCAACACCTGCTTGATTTCCAATGGCTTTGCGGCCATGGGAATTGCCGTACCGGGGGCAATAGCCGCAAAATTGGTCTGTCCCCAGCGGCAGGTGGTGGCAGTCACCGGCGATGGTGGTTTCATGATGAATTGCCAAGAACTGGAGACGGCCCTGCGCATAGGCACAAACTTCACAACCATTATCTTTAATGATGGCGGCTATGGCCTCATTGAGTGGAAGCAGCAGCGCTACTTTGGTGAATCCGTCTATGTGCACTTTGGGAACCCCGATTTTGTCAAGTTAGCCGAGAGCATGGGACTCAAAGGCTATCGCATTGAGGAGACCGCTGACTTTATCCCAACCCTAAAAACTGCTCTGGCACAGGATGTCCCCACTATCATTGATGTTCCTGTGGACTATAGTGAAAATCTGCGCTTTAACCAACGTCTTGGCGAGCTAAGCTGCGACACTTAGGCGAGGTGCTCTACCCGTATCCAAGGGGCATAGGGGTTGATAAAGCCCGTGACGGTGATCGGTTGCCCATTTCTATAGGTTTGCAGCCAATCATTCACTGTGGGGTGGAGGGTCACCAAAGGCCAAGACTGTTGATCCGTGCGCAGTTGATAGGTCTGCTCCCCCAATTTTAGAAATTCGCCCATGACGGTTTGCATTCCTACGCTCTTGGTCATCGGGGTTGGTTGAGCGATCGCCACCGCCACCGGCTGCGCTAGGGACGGATCAAAGGTCTCCAATGCCCGCAGTTGCCACTTTTCCCATTCAGGGTGTTGGGGTGGCAGATTAAAGAAAGGAAAAATAGCCTGCCGGCACCGCTGAATCATGGACTTTAGATCAAGGGTGTCCACCAATTGGTGCAGAGATTTGCCTTGGCGAACAGCAGTGGCAGCTAGCCACCCTGCTCCCTGCCCAATGCCCATCACCAGCGGTTGCAAGCGGGTGGCACCATTGGCAATATGGGTCACGGAGATGTTTTTTTCCGCCACTAAAAAGCCCTCCACCCGCTGCGGGATCAGAGCGGTATAGGGAATCACAAAGGGCGTCCCTGTCCAACGACCACCCCAGCGGATGGCCTTAGGCATCAAGGGGAGTTCCATTGCTGGATAGTGGTGATCGTTCGGGTAGTTGCCGATGGCAATACCAGTGTAGTGACCTTGGGCATCAATGGGCGGTGGGGCACTGGGGAGAATATCCTGCTCTTGAATTGTAGTGAGGCCAATTAGGCGACGACTTTCGCGGTAGTAGGGATGGAGAGCATAGGCACCACCTCCTAGCTGGCCAGGGAATCTTGGAAAAGTTTCCTCCGCTAAACCATAGCGACGACCCAAGTGGCGTTGGATATAGCAGGCAAAATCCTGAGCATGCCAGCGGGCCTCTTGACAAAAGGCTTTTCGCTCTTGGGCAGAGCCAACCAACCGCTGGAGGCCAACACCGTAGTCATTCCCGTGGTGCGGCCAGTTGAGCATAAAGCGGTTCCCCGGCAAACGGCCATAGTTAAGGAAGTGCTGTGGGTCGTAGCCTGCCCAAGCCCCGTCAAACTTGCGTTCATCCCAAAGGGGGGAAGGGGGAATCTCCGGGGCAGTGGCACCCTCACCATAGTCCTGTAGAACCACAACCCATGTGGGGGCTTGAATAGGGTAGGCTTCGGTTAGAGGGGTGGGTGCTGGCGGCGCTGAGGGTTCTTGGGTGTCTGTTTGCCACTCCCAGCCCCAACGATGGGGAATCTCCCCTAAGGCCAGGAGATCACCAAGTTCCGTGGCGTCAATGGTGATTTGGGCATGGATCGTCAGAGTAGTGAATTCCACACCGCAGATGCGATCGCCCTGGCGCAAGACCGCTTGGGGAACTTCACCGACCATCCAAACCAAGTTTGGGGTTGCCTTGACCCACTCGGCAAACAGATCAGCGGCAACCTTGGGCTCAAAGGTAAAAAAACTCACCCAAGCATGATCCAAACCCCCTGGCTGGCGGTGGGCGATCGCCCGTAGAAACTTGCCCCACAGCCCTGTTTGCCACGCCATGAGTTCATTGCCATCGGGGGCCGCTACCCCGGCACTGGTGAGCATGCCCCCTAGCCAAGGGGTTTCACTGACCAGCACTGTTTGAACCCCCATTCGAGCCGCCGTTAGGGCAGCAGCGACTCCCCCTGTCCCACCGCCAACGACGAGCACCGCGGTATGGAGGGTTTGCCTCACCGTTGGGGTTCCTTGGGATCGGTAATCAGCCCCCAGCGATTGGGGGGCCAAAAGCGAATCGCAGCACGGCCAATAATGTAACTGCGGGGTACGACTCCCCAGCAGCGGCCATCAAAGCTGTTATTGCGGTTATCCCCCAACACCAAGTAACTGTTGGCAGGAATCACTTGGGGTTGAGCAAGGTAGGGCTGCATACCAGCACAGGTATCCACTGAAGTAAAGGTTGAGGGCGCAAGATAGGGTTCGGGCAGCGGTTGATTGTTGACATAGACGCGTCCTTGGCGCAGTTCTACGCGATCGCCCGGTAAGCCCACCACCCGTTTGATAAAGGCATCACGAAAGCCCGCCTGCTGAAGCGTGGGGGTTGGATTAAACACAATAATGTCGCCACGATGGGGGGCATGGAAATAGTAGCTGATTTTTTCAATAATCAGGCGATCGTTGATCAGGAGGGTGTTCTCCATGGACCCGGTGGGGATATAACGCGCCTCGGCCACAAATGTGCGAATGCCAAAGGCAAGGGCAGCCGCCAGTCCTAAGGTTTTAGCCATCTCTAGCCACCAGGGTTCTGTGGCCTCTTTTGTTTTGGCTATCCCTGATTTAGGGGCTGAAGCATTTGTGGGTGGCACTTTGCCATCGGACATAGGAAGGAATCTCGCAAACACTCAAAAACTAAAGCCATGCACTCCACGATACTACAGCGATGTGAGGTTAGCGGTCACTGTTTGCTCTTAGAGTGCTTTGGGCAACGTTCTGTTCCCCAGGGTTGCTTCCGGTTAAAGGATCTGCTCGATCATGGACTGGGCTTGGGCAGCGTAGCTGCCGCCGAAGAGGTTAAAGTGATTAAGAATGTGGTACAGGTTGTAGATGGTTTTCCGTTGCTCATAGCCCGCTGTTAGGGGATAGGTGGCGTTATAGCCCTCATAAAAGGCAGCCGGAAAGCCACCAAAAAGTTCACTCATGGCCAAATCTACTTCGCGATCGCCATAATAACTAGCGGGGTCAAAAATCACGGGTTCCCCCGTAGAGCAAAAGGCGGCATTGCCTGACCAAAGATCGCCGTGCACCAAGGTGGGGGTTGGCTCATGGTTTAGGAGTTCTGGAATCACTGCGAGAAGCTTCTCCGCCTTGGGAAAGTATCCACCCCGACGGCGAGCCAGATCAAACTGATAACGCAGCCGAGCATCGCGGAAAAACTCCCCCCAGTTGTCTGACCAAGGGTTCATTTGAGGGGTGGCACCAATGGTGTTGTTTTCTGACCAGCCGTAGCGATCGCCGGTGCCCTTAAGGTGCAACTGTGCCAGCTTTACCCCCATCTGCCACCAATCCCCAGCCTGGGTGAGGGGCAAGTATTCCAAAACTAAAAAACTGGCGTCCTCAACTACCCCCCAGAGCAGGGGAAGGGGAACGCGAATCGTTTGAACCTTAGCGATCGCCCCCAGGGCATTGGCTTCAGCAGCAAACATAGCCTGCCGTTCAGGGCGATTAAATTTAACAAAGAGGGTTTGCTCCGGATGTTGCCACACATAGGTGGTGTTGATACTGCCGCCTCCCACCGCCAGGGCTTTACCCCCATGGAGCCGCCGACCCGTCGCTGCGGCAAATTGATCCCACAACTGTTGCCAGCGACTCACACCCTCAACCCTTAGTCGTCGTAAATGCGACACTCAGCAGCATCAGGGTTGTCATCACAGTACTGCTGGAAGGAGGTTTTGTGATCCTGCTGCTCAGCCCGTTGGTGGGCAGCTTCCGCTTGTAGCTCCTCAAGGGCATCCCAGGCGGCGGCACACTGTCCAGAGGTTGCCCCTTCGGTGTCACAGATTTTGTGGGCTTCCTCGCGGGCTTGTTCGATTTGTTTCTCGAGATTACTCATAGAGCCTTTATTGAAATTGAATCACCGTCTTCAGTTTATGCAATCTGCCCGAGGGCAGGAATGCCGTTACTCCACTCTAGCAATGAATGCCCAAGACTGCCAGTTGGAGAAGGGGCATCCCCACCTCGAACCCCTAGAGGGTATTGTCGGCAACTGTTGTTTCACTGAAGGGGCGGGGGGCAGATTGGGTGAGTTGGGCATAGAGGGGCAGATGGTGCTGCGCCACAGCAGGCAGAGCCGCATGGACATGGCTGGCGATCGCCGTCGTCGTCACATCGTAGGTTTGGGTAGCCACTTTGGGATACATCCCCACAGCAATAATCGGCACCAGGAGGGATAGGGCAATGAAGGTTTCACGAGGATTGATGTCCAAAAGCAGCTTGTCAAACATATCGCCCGCTTGTTTGCCCGTAAAGACCCGGCGCACCATCGAGAGCAGATAGACGGGCGTAATAATCACCCCCACGGCGGCGAGGAACATCACCCCCACTTTGAAGGTTGTGGAGTAGGCGTCACTGTTGGTCAAGCCCAAAAAGACAGTGAGTTCACTAACAAAGCCACTCATACCGGGCAGAGCCAATGAGGCCATAGCGCCAGCGGTAAAGAGGGCAAAGGTTTTTGGCATGGATTGGGCAATCCCACTCATTTTTTCCATAGCCAGTGTGTGGGTGCGATCATAGGTCACCCCAGCCAAGAAGAAGAGAACCGCCGCAATCAGACCGTGGGAGAGCATTTGCAACATCGCCCCATTGAGGCCAATGCCATTGAGGGCGCCAATGCCCAGCAGCACAAAGCCCATGTGGGAAATGGAGGAGTAAGCCAGTCGCCGCTTCAGGTTTTCTTGGCCAAAGGCGGTCAGGGCACCATAGACAATATTCACGACCCCAAGGGCAATCAGGACAGGGGCAAAGTAAATGTGAGCATCCGGGAGCATTTGCAGGTTAAAGCGAATGAGACCATAGCCCCCCATTTTCAGGAGCACGCCCGCTAGCACCATTGAGACCGGAGCCGAAGCTTCACCATGGGCATCGGGTAACCAAGTGTGCAGTGGAAAAATGGGCAGCTTGACACCAAAGGCAATGAGGAAGCCAGCATAGGCAAGGAGTTCGAGGGCCAAGGGGTAGTTTTTGAGCCCTAGGGCCGCCATGTCGAGGGTAAAGTCACCGCCATAAAAGGCCATCCCTAGGCCGGCAATGAGGATAAAGAGGGAACCAACGGCAGTGTAGAGGATAAATTTTGTAGCGGCGTATTGGCGTTTGGCACCTCCCCAGATGGAAATCAGCAGATAGACGGGCACCAGTTCCAATTCCCAAATCAGGAAGAAGAGGATGAGATCTTGGGCCGCAAAGACGCCAATTTGGGCACTGTAGAGCGCCAACATCAGGAAATAAAATAAACGCGGCTTCTGCTTTACTTGCCAAGCCGCAAAGATTGCCAGTGTGTTGACCAGACCCGTCAGCAAAATGAGGGGGACCGCAAGGCCATCAACCGCTAGGGACCAGTTCAGGCCGATTTGCGGCAGCCAAGGCAGGATTTCCACCATTTGGAACTGGGCGGATTGGGCATTGTAATGCTGCCAGAAAACCATTGCCGAAAGGCCAAATTCGAGGAGTGCGATCGCTAGGGCATACCAGCGGACTGTCTTCCCCTCACGGTCGGGCAACACGGGAATGAAAAAGGCTGCCACTAAAGGCAGCAGTGTCAGTACAGTCAGCCAAGGAAATTGGACATTCATCAGACAACCCCCCAAGGGACGAGTCCAGTAATCTGTTCAAGTATCTGAGTAAGAATATATACCTATTTGCGGAATGTTGCAAATTGTTAAGCATTTTTCTAAATTATAAAGTTTGCGACAATACTATTGATAAAAGTCTATTCAATAAAGAATTGATATTGATATAAATAAAGTTAAGATGGAGGTTGGCGGCCTTAATGTTCCTCATTAGGTTCCTAACCCTTGGCTACAGCGGTGCAGTTCTACGACAAAGGGGGAGGTGCAACGGGAAAACAGAATGCTACAGTTTGTTCCAAATACTACGGTGTCTGCGGGTTGGGTCTGATGATTTTCTTGGAAGCAAGTGTTTTTGTCACTATCCTGGTCGGGTTTCTGGGAACGATTGTCAAGAAAAACCTGCTGATGAAGATTGTGACGATGGATGTCATGGGCACTGGAATAGTGGCTTTGTTTGTGGTCATTGCCACCCACAGTGGTCTGGTCACGCCCATTGCCCGGGGAGGTGTCTTTGATACTGCCTATGCGGATCCGGTGCCCCAAGCCGTAATTTTGACCGCGATTGTGATTGGCCTGTCGATTCAAACGCTGATGCTAGTAGCGGCAATGAAGCTAGCGCGGGATAACCCGACTTTAGAAACCCCAGAAATTGATCAAAAGTATTTGTAGGAAGTGTCAATGACGGAGCTGGCGATCGCTTGGATTTTGTTGCCCTTCGTGGGCGGCTTAACCCTTTATCTGCTGCCCCCCTTGGCGCGGGGTCTAACGCTGGCGATCGCCCTTGTTTCCCTCAGTGTCGGCTTAGGGATCACCATCAACCAAGTCAACACTGCCTTTGTTCTTCTCGATAGTTTTGGCATTTCCCTGAGCATTGACCCCCTTAGTGGTTACTTTATTGTCACCACTGCCCTCGTCATTTGCGCAGCCCTGTTATATACATGGCAGGAGAGCCACAAGGCGTTCTTCTATGTGCTGCTATGTCTACTCCACGGTTGTGCCAACACCGTCTTTATTTCAGCGGATTTCCTCAGTCTTTACGTGAATATTGAGGTGCTGGGGATTGTCGTCTTTCTGCTGATTGCCTATCCCCGCAGCGATCGCTCCCTCTGGATTGGCCTGCGCTACCTGATGGTGAGCAATGTGGCCATGCTCTTTTATTTAATGGGGGTAGCGCTGGTTTATCAGACAAACCATACCTTTGCCTTTCGTGCCCTGATGCAAGCCCCGCCAGAGGCTGTGGCTCTGATTTTGATGGGATTGTTGGCAAAGGGCGCCATTTTCATCAGTGGGCTTTGGTTGCCCCAAACTAACGTCGTTGCTGCGCCTCTTGTTGCTGCTCTCCTAGCTGGTATTGTCGAAAATACTGGAGTTTTTAGCCTTGTTCGCGTCAGTCTGCTTTATAGTAACGTTGCTGATATTGTGCGGCTTTTTGCTCTTGCCTCAATCTTTTTTGGCTCAATATTTGCCTTGGTGGCCGATGATGTACGACGGATGCTCAGCTTTAGTACCCTTGGCCAACTGGGATGGATAGTCATAGCCCCTCCAGCGGCGGGTTTGTATGCCCTCATGCACGGCTTGGCAAAGGCCAGTCTTTTTTTAAGCGTGGGGGAACTGCGCCACTATCGTCTGAGTGAATTACGCCAGGAGGGTTTGCCACGCCCAGTGGCGATCGCCCTGATGATTGCTGGTTATGGCATTGTCGGTGTGCCCTTCCTTGCTGGCTTCCCCGCTAAGGCCTTGACATTGAGTTACCTTGACCCGTGGCACCAAGGACTCCTCTATGGTGCTGGCTTTTTGTCCGCCACAATTTATAGCAAGTTCCTCTTTTTGCCCCGCTATCCTAGCAAGACCTCTATAGGCTATGGCGCTGCCACAGTGGTGCTCCTGGGTGGGCTATTTCTGGCCAATGCGGGCTACATGGAAGCCTACAGTAGTGGCATGAGCTTGGTACGCGCCCTTTTGCCGCCCTTGGTGGGGTGTGGTCTGGTGGCCTTGGGAGTCTCGCGCTGGGAATCGTCTTGGCGAGGGGCTTGGGAACGTCTAGAGCATCTTCTAGGGGTGATGCTGTTGCTGTCACTTGGCTTGGTGGGGTTAGCCCTATGAATTATTTGAACGTCGCCCTGTGCCTGACGATTTGGCTGCTACTGACGGCAGACTTTGGTCTGGTCAATCTGGTGATTGGTATTCTGGTTTCACTCCTGCTGCCCCAAGGGCGGGGGGGTGGGGCAACACTGCAAGAGTGGCTCAGTACC
>NZ_JACOMP010000035.1:0-9063 GCF_014466085.1 Thermosynechococcus sp. OHK43 | reverse complement strand
GTTTTTCTGATGGAGATAACGTCACCAGGAATGCCCCTATACCCAAAAAAGCAAAATCAATGGATTGCAGCAAACTGCGCAGCGTCGCCTCCCGCAGACCAATGGGGCGGCCATTATCCTGAACAACCCGAATTTCTGCGTATCGCTTGCCGGGGGTTTGTCCCTGCCAATAGGTTTCAAAGAAAATGTAATAGCCGTTGTAGAGGACAAAGATCACCAATAGGTAAATGCCCAAACTCCAAGCTTCAATACTCTGACCACTGGCGGGTAGCACCTCAATCAGCCACGGGTAAAGCGCATAAAAGATGTACCCTGCCGCCAACGAAAAGAGCACAAGGGCGGTGTAGAGAATCACCTGATCAATGACCCAAGCTAAAACACGGCTGCCGATTCCCCCAAGGGCAAAGTCCAATTCAATACTTTCGGGCGTGCGTAATGTTACCCGCCGCAACCAACGCAAGGGGTTGACCGCTTTAGAGTGCACTTGAAACGCTGCCCCTTCATTGCGTACCCGCAGATCCCAATAGAGAACTGCCTTGATCCCTTGCCACAGGGGCAGGAGCAAAACTGCGACAAAGAGGCCAGCGACGGGAATAATCACCACACTATTGAGAATACCGCCAAGGAGATTGACGGGAATAGTTGCCAGGGAAGCAACAAAAAACACCGCTAGGGTATGCCATGCCTGTCCCTGCGTCAGTTGCCAACTGCGCCAAATGGACTTGAGGGGCGTACATTCCGGTTCAAGAGCCAAGACCACATCAACGAGGGAAAGCCGCGCCATAAAGTAGCTAATCACCAACAGCGCAAGGAGCACTAGCAACAGGATGCCGAGGAGAAAACTTAACAAGAAGAGACCTCTTGCGGGCTCAGTTTGGATATTCTGCTCCAGGAATTGCCCTAAGGGCGATCCCACCAAATAAAGTAAGTAGCCGATCGCCCCCAAGACCATATAAACCAAAAGCAAAATAAAGCTGACAATCAGAGTAGCCAGCAGATAATTCCACATCTTGGGAAAAATGAAGCTGCGGGCTTCCGATTCCGATTCCTCAAGGGCAGTGAGAGCAGCATAGATCCGGCGAGAAAGCAGGGCACCACTGGCCATCAGCCGGGTCCAACCAAAGAGATAAAAAGGCAAAGCGACCAGGATACCAATGCCTGCAAGCAAGAGAAACAGAGCAACATTATTGATGGCTCCAGCGAGAATCCCGCCAACAATCAGGGCCACAGCGACGATCAGCACGGCGGCAATGGTGAGCAGAAAAAACCACGCATGGGCAAAAAGGCTCAAAAGAAAATAGCGGTTGCCCTGATGACGGTACAGTTCCAAAGCAATCGTGACCACATTGCCACTAGAGAGAGAAGGGAAAAGCCGTCCTCGCTGTTGAAAAGGCCACATTCGCAATACTCAACCAATTGGAAATCGAGACGATCCTAACGTTTGCACCTATCGGTCCCTGCGCCATCTTTGTAAAATTTGTTAACATTAGAACCATTTAGCCCTTCTTTTCTTCGTTCATCGCTGTTGTTGTTCTGTTCTTGATGGCTGAGGTGTGGGCATTGACCCCTCTGGTCAGCTCAGGTATTGGTTGCGTTTTCGCCAGTTCAAGGAGCACGTATGGCACTGTACGCAGAACTACATCGACATTTAGGTGGCTCAGTGGTACCGCGCATCCTTTGGCGGTATTTTCAGCGGAACGATCGCTCCCTTGCTGATCGCTTTCCCGACTATGAGGAATTTGAAGCCTTTTATACTCGCCCCCGCCAATCCCTTGAAGAATACCTCGAACTCCACACCCTAGTGGAGAGTGTGCAAACGCCGCAAACCTTGCCCTATTTCATTTTTCGTTTGATTCGCGGCGCCTATATTTTTGAAAATTTGGCCTACTTGGAGTTGCGCTATACCCCCTACCTGCGCACGGATCCGCAGCGATCCCAGAGCGATCGCATTGAGCAGATGGCAGACATTGTCAAAACCGTGGGTCTAGCTTGCCAAGTGCCCGAGTACCCAATTGTCACTAGCCAAATTCTCTGCATGCACACGCGGCTACCCTATGCCGTCAACCGTGCCATCGTTGATCTGGCGGCGAGTTTTCCTGAGTTTGTCTGTGGGATTGACTTGGCTGGGGGCGATAGCGTCTATGGCGATCGCCTGGCGGAATTTATTGACCTCTATGCCTATGCCCGCGATCGCGGTCTGAAAACCACGGGTCACCTCTACGAAACGGTGAATGGCTGCTACCCCGAATTGCTGCCCTATCTACAACGCATTGGCCATGGCATTCAAATTCCGCTGCGCTACCCAGAGCTGCTCAAAGAAGTTGCTGCAGCGGGGCAATGCCTTGAAGTGTGCCCCACCACCTATTTTCAAACGGGTACCCTTGAGAGCTATGAACAGTTGCGGCTGATTTTTGAACGCTGCTTTGAGGCGGGGGTGGATGTGGCCATTTGTACCGATAATGCGGGTCTGCATAATGTGCGGCTGCCCTTTGAGTACGAAAACTTGCTGACCTATGACATCCTGAACTTCAAGGAATTGCAAGCCTGTCAGGAAGCGGCTTTTCGCCATGCCTTTGCTTGGCCCCATCCGCAACCGCCGACCCTGCTCCTGAGTAACCTGCTTCAGAGCAATTCACCGCAAACTGCCCTTGCCGGCTGCGGTATCCAGTAAGATAGACTTATGAGCAAGATTGAACGCATTACAGGTCGGGGCCTTCCCCTGCGAGGCAACGATATCGATACCGACCGCATTATTCCAGCGCGGTTTCTCCGCTGTGTCACCTTTGATGGCCTCGGAGAACATGTTTTTGCAGACGATCGCCAGTCGGGGCAGCACCCCTTTGACCTGCCTCAGTACCAAGGGGCCCGGATTCTAGTGGTGAATGCCAATTTTGGCTGTGGCTCGAGTCGTGAGCACGCCCCCCAAGCGATCGCCCGTTGGGGCATTCAAGCAATTGTCGGCGAAAGCTTTGCTGAAATTTTTGCGGGGAACTGCTTGGCAATGGGGGTTCCCTGTCTGACGACAGCCCCAGAACAGGTACAGGCACTGCAAACGCTCTTAGAGAATCGGCCCAGTACAGAACTGACCCTAGACCTGCACGCCCTGACCCTGACGGCGGGGGATGAAGTGATTCCCCTAACCGTAGCGGAAAGTAGCCGACAAATGCTCATTTCTGGTCAATGGGATGCCTGTGGTCAGCTCTTGGCCCATCGTGACAAAATCCAGGAAGTAGCAGCGCGACTACCCTATGTGCAGTGGGCCATTCGGTGATGTACCCCCGACGCTGATGCTGACAGACTGATCCATTAATACATTTTCCATTGATACATTTAGAGTGCGGGCTGCTCAGTGACCTCTGCTACTGCAGCGGGCGTTTCCTGAACTGTAAGGAGGGGATGCCCCACCGCTGGTATTGACTGCCCCATGGGTAAAATTTCGCTAAAAACCTGCCTAGAATGTGATCAATATCACAGCAACCCTAGGGAAAACCGGCAAAGGTAGAAGTAAGCACACAATTTAGACCACTTGTTGAAGTGTCACGTTTTGCAACGTTGTTCCTGCCCTAACTTAAGCTGAAGGCGGAAAGTATTTAGAAAGTATTTAGATTTGCAGAGGGAATGATTTTTTGAGGGCGATTAAGACGGAGAGATAAAATGAGTGGCCTGCAAGAGGAACGGCATGTCTTGATTTTGAATACGGTCGGTGGACGGCGGGCGATCGCCCTTGAGGCAGCGGCCTACTCCCTTGGGCGCGATGAGAGTAATGCCATTGTTATTGATTTTGAAACAGTTTCCCGCCAGCACGCCATTCTCCTGCGGGTCCCTGTCCCCGGCACCACCAGCTATCGCTATCGTTTGGTGGATGGCAATGCCAATGGTAAACCCAGTACCAACGGCACTTTTGTCAATGGCAAGCGCATTAGCAGTCATGAATTGCAACACGGCGATGTCATTCTCTTTGGCCGTAAAGCCAAGGCCTCCTATCTCCTGCTCTCCATGGCGGATACAGAGTTTAGCCAATATCTGCAATCCATTGCTTTCCAAAGCATTAAATCCGATCTGCGGGGTGCAAAGGAAACCCTGGTGGGCATGGAGCTAAGTGGCGAACTGCGGCGAACCCCCAACCGTGAATTGGTGGCAGCTGCAGCCACCCAGTTACACCCTGAACTTGAACCAGCAAAAGATACGTTGCCTAGTGAGAGCGACAGCGAGGCAAAGGGGAACAACAAAGAAACCCTCCATGAAAAAGAAAGCCAAGGATTAAAAACGAACCTCGTGGCTCTAGGGGCGATCGCCCTTGTGGTTGTTGCCATTACCATAGGAGCGGTCTGGAGAGCGGGCCTCTCCCCCAATCAACCGCAGGGATCACCACCTGCCACCCCAACCCGCAACTAGCTTAACCCAGATCCTTACATCGCTTTGATAAATAGTTTCAAAGTATAAACAATCCCGTATAATAGTCGCTCCCCTGAGTCCCTTTGCTAAAATAAAATCAATAATGAAATGCGTTCTACAACTAGCTGGGAGGTTGCGATCGCCCTAAAATCATAGGTTCCGCAAAGAAACATAGAGACATTTCAAAAGCAAGCAACTTTTAGGAGAACCTGAATGACAAAGCGAGATCACAACAAAGTCTATAATGTCACTTTGGTGAACGAAGCAAGGGGCCTAAATAAAACGATTCGTGTTCATGCCGACGAGTACATTCTCGATGCGGCTGAAGCCCAAGGTATTTCTCTACCCTACTCCTGCCGTGCTGGCGCCTGTGTCAACTGCGCCGGTCGCATCATTAAAGGTACTGTGGACCAGTCAGATCACTCCTTTTTGAAACCCAAGGAGCTGGATGCTGGCTTTGTGCTGCTGTGTGCCGCCTATCCCACATCGGATTGCATCATCTCAACCCACGAAGAAGACAATTTATTGAACTTAACTTAGCTTTTGCCTCAACGTTGTTGTTGAGGAGTGTCTCCACTTCGGCTTTATAGATTTCCCTCCAGCCGAGGGGGTGGTAGGATTAATAATTCATAATTCCTGAAAAGGCTACTCAACGGTTACTGACTTGGCAAGGTTGCGGGGTTGATCAACATCTAGACCACGGCGGGCAGCAATGTGATAGGCCAACAGTTGCAGAGGCATCACCGTCAAGACCGGGGAGAGAAGCTCATCAACCTCAGGCACCGGTAAGAGCTTATCAAAGGTGTGCTGGGCTTCGGCCTCGTCAAGGGGGGTAACACCAATGAGGCGAGCATCACGAGCGCGGGCCTCTTGGGCATTGGAGAGGACTTTTTCAAAGACACTGCCGGGCATGGCGATCGTGAGCACTGGGACTTTGGCATCGAGGAGGGCGATCGGGCCATGTTTCATCTCACCCGCAGGATACCCCTCGGCATGGATATAGCTAATTTCTTTGAGTTTAAGGGCACCTTCAAGGGCAATGGGAAAGTTGATCCCGCGTCCCAAAAAGATAAAGTCTTGGGTTTCCCAGAAGTCATGGGAGAGAGCTTCAATATAGCGTTCTTGGCTTTCTAAAATTTGCTCCATCTGGGCGGGCAATTGCCGCAACCCAGTCACCAGTTCCGCTAACCGGGAGCGATCGCAAGACTGCCGCTGCCACGCCAATTCGAGGGTCAGCAGATAGAAGGCTATCAACTGGGCAACAAATGTTTTTGTAGCTGCCACGCCAATTTCAATGCCGGCACAGGTATCAATAATGTGGGGCACCAGATGCCCTAGGGTACTTTCGGGCCGATTGGTAATCCCTAACAAACGAGGTTGGAGAGCGCCATCAAGGCCTCGGCGGCGTTTTAGCTCCATCTCTAGGGCCGCAAGGGTGTCTGCTGTTTCCCCAGATTGGGTGACACCAATGGTGAGGGTATAAGGTAGCAGAGGCGGCGGCGCATAGCGAAACTCTGAGGCATATTGCACACTCGTGGGAATCTGAGCCACCTGCTCAAGCAGATATTTGCCCACCAGGCCGGCGTGCCAACTGGTTCCACAGGCAACAATTTGAATGTGCTGTAGATTATCCAGCAAACTGGGAGGAAGATTTAATTGCACAGGACTAAAGGGACTGGCCACATCCCAATCGGCTCGTAAATAGTTCTCTAAACAGGTGCGGACCACCCCCGGCTGCTCATAGATTTCCTTGAGCATGTAGTGCTTAAAGCCCTGCTTTTCGACCATCACAGGGGTCCAGTTGAGGGTACGGGGGGTTTTGCGTAGGCGATGTCCCTCAAAGTCATAGACCTCAACCCCTGTGGGCGTCAGCCGAGCCAGTTCCCCATTTTCCAGCGGCAACACCGCACGGGTATAGGGAATAATCGCTGGGGTATCCGAGGCACAGAAAAATTCCCCTTGGCCAAAACCAATCACCAGAGGAGCCTGTTGCCGTGCCACGATCAATTCATCCGGGTAGTCTGCACAGATAACGGCGATCGCAAATGCACCTTCCAATTGATGTACGGCTTGGCGTACCGCTTCTAGGAGGCCGTTGGCCGTGGGGGTCTCAGGCAATACTTCGGCAATCAGGTGGGGGATGACTTCGGTATCTGTTTCCGAGCGGAAAATGTGCCCCCGCGCCTGTAGTTGGTCCCGCAGTTCCCGATAGTTTTCAATGATGCCATTTTGCACCACAGCTAGGCGATCGCGACTGTCACGATGGGGGTGGGCATTGTGTTCCTCTGGTTTACCGTGGGTTGCCCAACGGGTGTGGCCAATACCGACATGGGCAACAATGTCCAGCTGTTCAACCTTCTCCACCAAGTTCTGGAGTTTGCCCTTGGCGCGCACACAGAGGAGTTCGCCCTCATTGAGTGTGGCAATGCCAGCGGAATCATAACCTCGGTATTCCAGCTTTTGCAGGCCCTGGAGTAGGACTTGCGCCGCTTGCTGGGGGCCAATATAACCAACAATGCCACACATAAATAGACCTCGTAATCTGAGAGAAACAGGGGTGCTCTAACGACGGCTGGCAAACTGGGGCAGTTCCACCTGTGGTTGTTTCAGGGGAGGTCGTGAACGGGTAGCAAAGCGTTCTTTGGTGAATTCGGCTTGCCAAGGCTGAATGCCAATCGGCTGAATCGAACGCCGATGGGAAACTGCTGACCTAGTGATCTTGTCTAAGGGTTTGGAGGCGGTGCTGGAGGGAGCCTCAACTTGCTGAATTGTTCTTTGCCAAGAGGTTTCGATCTGGCGGCGAGAATTGGCGATCGCTTGCCATTCTTGATCATCAATGTTCCACGCTACTTTCTGCCACTCACTCATCACCCAACACCCACACTTTGATGACAGGTTATTATTCGGATTTTTATGAACTAGATTATCGGAATTTTAACAAAAGGCAAGCTTTGGGCAAAAATTGTCACAGGATGCCAGAAAGACAGCCTGTAACTCCCGTCACCTGCTGTGTTGAGCAATTACGCCCATCTCCTAGGGTTCATGCGGTTTCAGGGGAACTCAAGACACTTCACAAACTGGCACGTGCCTTTCCGGTTCCGCCTCTGGGGAGCGGGGCAATTTGTTTTCGTATCTTTTACAGACGAGTGCCGTAGTGCCACAATACCCTAAACAGCCTATCACTGGAGATGCACAGCCATGAACCTGCGGGAACTCCTGACAGCGGCAGCGATTACACCGGGTTTTGAGCATCCTGCCCTCGATCAAGAGGTGAAGTCCCTGAGTACGAATTCTTGGGAGTGTGAGCATGGCTCGTTGTTTATTGGTATGCCGGGCACACGGGTGGAGGGGGGCAATTTTTGGCCAAGTGCCTTGGCGGCAGGGGCGATCGCCGCGGTGGTGTCTCCCCAAGCCAAACCCCGTGAGGGAGATGCCTGTGTAATTGTGGTGCCCGATATTGAGCGTGCCTGTGGTCGGCTTGCAGCTGCTTTTTATAATTACCCCGGCCAACATCTCAGCCTGCTAGGGGTTACGGGTACCAACGGCAAAACAACCACCACTCACTTGGTGGAACATCTCCTCAACAGTGTTGGCTCGCCAACAGCACTCTTGGGGACGCTCTACAGTCGGTGGCCGGGACACTGTGAGGTGGCTAGCCATACAACGCCCTTTGCGGTGACCCTTCGGGCGCAATTGGCCGCTGCAGTGGCCGCAGGCTGTCGCTTTGGGGTAATGGAGGTCAGTTCCCATGCCTTAGCGCAGGATCGGGTGTGGGGCTGTCAGTTTGAGGTGGCGGCTTTTACTAACTTGACCCAAGATCATCTAGACTATCACCGCGATTTGGAGGACTATTTTGCCGCTAAGGCCAAGCTCTTTACCGCTGACTACCTGAAGGGTCGCGCAATTCTCAATGGCGATGATCCCTTTGGCCAGCGACTGGCTCAGCAGTTGCCCCGCGATCGCTACTGGACCTATGGCTTAAGCAAGGATGCGGATTTTTGGGCTGAGAATCTCAACTATCGCATCAATGGTGTGATGGGCACGGTTCATACCCCCCTCGGTAGCGGTACCCTAGACTCACCGTTGGTGGGACAGTTTAATGTGGCCAATGTGCTGGCAGCGATCGCGATGGGAGCAGCGGTGGGGCTACCCCTTGATGCCATGCTCAAGGCCCTGCGTGACTTTCCAGGGGTGCCGGGGCGCATGGAGCAGGTGCGCCTTGACCCAGAACAGGACATTACCGTTGTCGTGGACTATGCCCACACTCCCGATAGCCTTGAGAACCTGCTGAGGGCAGCTCGTCCCTTTATTCCTGGCAAACTGATCTGTGTCTTTGGCTGTGGGGGCGATCGCGATCGCAGCAAACGTCCCCAAATGGGAGCCATTGCCGCTCGCTTGGCGGATCAGGTAGTGGTCACCTCGGACAATCCCCGCACTGAGAATCCACAGCGGATTCTCGATGACATCCTTGCCGGTATCCCACCTGAAACAGCGATGATTGTTGAGGGCGATCGCCGCCAAGCTATTCTCCAAGCCATTCTGAGCGCCGCCCCCGGCGATGGCGTGATTATTGCCGGCAAAGGCCATGAGGACTACCAAATTCTCGGTACCGAAAAAGTGCACTTTGACGATCGCGAGGAAGCCCGAAATGCCCTCAAGGAGCGACTC
>NZ_JACOMP010000034.1:0-9400 GCF_014466085.1 Thermosynechococcus sp. OHK43 | reverse complement strand
TGTCAGCCCCCTTTGGTGAGTGTGATTACTTCCATTGGTTGGGATCATTGGCAGCGGTTGGGCAATACTTTGGGGGCGATTGCGGGCGAAAAGGCTGGAATTCTTAAGCAGGGTGTACCCGCTGTTGTTGGTCCTGTTCCTCCAGAGGCAAAGACGGTGATTGCCGAGCGTTTAACAGCTTTGGCTTGCCCGACCGTCTGGCCAGAACCGGCGCAGTGGTGTGTTGAGCGGGCTGGATGGGCAACTTGGGGTGGCATTGAGTATCCCTTGCCTTTGGCGGGAGAAATGCAGTTAACCAATTCCGCGATCGCGATCGCCACACTGCAATGTCTGCAAGCTCAAGGCTGGCAAATTTCCCTAACAGCGATTCAACAGGGAATGGCACAAACCCGCTGGCCGGGACGACTGCAATGGTTACACTGGCAAGGGCGAAAACTGCTCATTGATGGTGCCCACAATGCTCCTGCAGCCGCTTATCTACGGCAATATGTAGATCAATTGGGCTGGACAGAGGTGACTTGGGTAGTGGGGATGCTAGCCAATAAGGATCATGGGGGGATTCTCAAACATCTCCTGCGAGCCGGCGATCGCCTGTGGTTGGTGCCCGTCCCGGATCACGCTAGTGCTAACTTAGAGGACTTGAAGGAACTTGCCTACACCTGTTGCCCTCGGTTAGGGGAATGCCGTCTTTTTAACGATGTGGCTGAAGCCCTCGACAGGGGGGGCGATCGCTGCGTGGTCTGTGGCTCCCTTTACTTAATTGCTCGTGTTTTGGGGGCGATCGCCAGCAAAGACTCTCAGGCAACTCAACTGTAGAAAACTAGCGGTGCTCAGCGAGACAACTCATCATCTATACCGGCAAAGATGGTACGGGGTCGCTGAATGCCCAAGCTTGGGCGGCTGTATCACTCAAGGCAAGACAAAAGGAAAATCGCTGACTCATATCAGGCAATTGGAGGGTATATTGCTGTGCTTGAAAAAGATGGCTGACCAGTCCCTGAAAAACGCTTTGAAACTCTAGTGATTGCTGTCTAAAAGAGCCGATATCTATGTGGGACACTCGCTTTCAAGGAGACACCTATTTCTACGGCACAGAGCCAAACGACTTCCTAAAAGCCCATGCCCATGACTTTAGGGCCCAAGGGCAAATTCTCTCCCTCGCCGAAGGGGAAGGACGTAATGCGGTTTATCTTGCTCAACAGGGATATGCCGTCACGGCTGTGGATGCCTCCCAAGTGGGACTGGCAAAAGCACAGCGCCTTGCTCAAGAAAGGGGAGTCTCAATTACCACCTATCACTGCGATCTGCGGGATTTTGACCTGGGTGAAAACGCCTGGGATGGAATTATTGCTATTTTTTGCCATCTGCCACCAGAGCTGCGTACCCTAGTCAACCAGCGCATTGTCAAAGCCCTCAAGCCCCAAGGCCTCTATCTCAGTGAGACCTACAGCAAGAAACAACTGGGGATGGGCACAGGGGGCCCGCCCACACTGGAACTACTGCACGACCTAGAGCAAATGAAGAGAGAACTGACGGGTCTAGAGTGGCTCCACGCCCTTGAAATCCAGCGGCACATCCATGAGGGCCAAGGCCATCGCGGGCGAGGCTGGGTGATCCAACTGATTGGCCGCAAGGTCTGATTGCTCATCTCATTGCAGCCGCAAGGGCAGGGTAAAATCAAGGTAATGTTGTTCTATTGCTATGCCGCCGCGACGCACCCGTAGCCAAGCCATTATTCTCGATGCCCTTAGAGCCAGCGGCCGATCCCTCTCGGCGCAGGAGCTTTTTTTAGAACTGCGGCAACGACATACACCCCTAGGTCTGGCAACGGTTTATCGCACCCTAGATAGTCTGCGCATCAATGGTGAGGTGCAAGCACGCCCCTTGCCCAGTGGTGAACTGGTCTATAGCTTGGTGCAGCAGGATCAGCACTACCTCACTTGTTTACACTGCGGCACATCCATTGGAATTGAGCAGTGTCCTGTACAGCAACTCGAAACGGCGCTACAGGAGTCCTATCACTTCAAGGTTTTTTACCACACCCTGGAGTTTTTTGGCCTCTGCGCAAAGTGCCAAGAAATGGCGCAGCGCTAAAGCGGTATTCTGGATTAGGCAAGTCTTCGGAAAGTGGTGTGATTGAATTTGCCAACTGTGCTTGGACTCGGGCGATCGGCCAAGGCTGGGAGAATCCTTATCGCGTTCGCTATGCCAGCAATTTAGACGATGGCCCTTGGCATGGAATGCCCCTCGGTGGCTTTGGCGCTGGCTGTATTGGCCGTTCCTCCGCCGGGGACTTCAACCTCTGGCACCTTGATGGCGGAGAGCACATCTTTGGCACCCTGCCCGCCTGTCAATTTAGTCTTTTTGAGCAAGGAGAGCGGACACAAGCCTACGCCCTAGGAACTCCCCCGAGCGATGGCCGCCTCAGTACTTGGCAATGGTACCCCACTGGTAAAGGCTTCTACGCTGCCCGCTATCCCCGCAGTTGGTTTGTCTATGAGGGAGTCTTTAGCGCCCAGATCACCTGCGAACAGTTTTCACCGATTCTGCCCCACAACTACCAAGAAACCAGTTACCCTGTGGCGGTGTTTCTGTGGACATTCAGCAATCCCACAGATCAGTCCCTCACCCTGAGCCTAATGTTCTCGTGGCAAAATACCGTCGGTTGGTTTCGCAATACTACCCCTTCCTCCGCCATTGCCATCCGCGATGATGGTAGCCCTGTCTATACCTACACGCCCCGCTGGGGTCAAAGTGACGGCAATTTTAATGAACTGATTCAAACGGCGTCTTTTCAAGGTTGGCGACTGCGGCGTATGCCCCACCCCAACCCACCCCAAGAGGGGGATGGCGAATGGGCAGCATTAATTCCCACAGGCCTTGGCGAGTTTTTTGGCTGTAGTCGCTGGCAGCCAGAGGGAGATGGGGCACAACTATGGCAATCATTTTCCGTGGATGGTTCCCTACCGTTTGTTCATGACCCCACCCCAGCGGCAGTGGGAGAACAGGTGGCCGCCGCTTTTGCCCTGCGCTTTTCCTTGGCACCGGGAGCAAGAAAACAAATTCCTGTGGTCCTAGCGTGGGACTTTCCCGTGACCGAGTTTGGCAAGGGGGTGATCTATTACCGTCGTTACACGGATTTTTGGGATCGCCGAGGGACTAATGCCGTCACCCTTGCCGCCCAAGCCCTCGCCGCCTATGCCACGTGGCAAGAGCAGATTCGCACTTGGCAAGCACCGATCCTCAGCCACCCCGACTGGCCGGACTGGTTCAAGATGGCACTGTGTAATGAGCTATACGTTCTCAGTAGTGGGGGGAGCCTCTGGAGTGCGGCCAGCGATCGCGATCCTGTGGGTCAGTTTGCCGTTTTAGAATGTCTTGACTACCGCTGGTATGAAAGTCTGGATGTGCGTCTTTATGGCTCCTTTGCCCTCCTGCAACTGTGGCCAGAGCTGGAAAAATCCGTGATGCGTGCCTTTGCGCGGGCCATTCCGACAGCGGATCCAACCCTGAGAATCATTGGCTACTTCTATCGCGGTGATCCCGAAACCGCCTACAAAGCGCCTCGTAAACTGGCCAATGCCGTTCCCCACGATCTCGGTGCTCCCAATGAGCACCCTTGGGAAAAGACCAACTACACGGCCTACCAAGACTGTAATCTGTGGAAAGATTTGGCCTCGGATTTTGTGCTGTTGGTCTATCGAGACTTTTTGTTCACTGGGGGGACAGATCTCGATTTCGCCCGTGAGTGCTGGTCGGCGGTGGTGGCAGCCTTAGACTATTTGAAACAATTTGACCAGGATGGCGATGGGCTGCCAGAAAATGGGGGTGCCCCGGATCAAACCTACGATGACTGGAAACTACAGGGAGTCAGTGCCTACTGTGGTGGCTTGTGGTTGGCAGCCCTAGAGGCGGCGATCGCCCTCGGCACGATTCTCCAACAACCGCAGGTGGAAACCTACCGCCAGTGGCTTAGCCAAGCTCGCCCCCGCTACCATCAACTGCTGTGGAATGGCGAGTACTATCGTCTCGATACGGGCAGTGGCTCCGATGTGATCATGGCGGATCAACTGTGTGGCCAGTTTTATGCCCAACTCTTGGGCTTGGTGGATATTGTGCCCCCCGACTGTTGCGATCGCGCCCTGCGGAAAATTTACGACACCTGTTTTCTCAAATTTCACAACGGCCAGTTGGGGGCTGCCAATGGTCTATTGCCCAACGGGCAACCTGAAAACCCCCACGCTACCCATCCCCTTGAAGTATGGACGGGGATTAACTTTGGCTTGGCCGCCTTTTTGTGGCAGCGGGGAATGACCCACGAAGCATGGCGTTTAGCCGAAGTGGTGGTACGGCAAATCTACGAGAATGGCCTGCAATTTCGGACGCCGGAGGCGATTACGGCCAAGGGTACCTTCCGTGCCAGTATGTACCTGCGCCCTATGGCTATCTGGGCACTGGCTCTTGTCAGTGGAGGCTCACAATCCGCCTAAAAATTTCGTAGCCTATTTTACATTGTTTTAATTGCTGAAACCGCGACAATGGCGACCAATAGGCTGCCCGTCTATGATAGGGGGTAGCGCCTCAATAACCCTTTCTCTAGATAATCTATGGATACTCTCAGCCAACGTTACCTACGTCTGTGCCAAGCCTATAGCCAACTGGCAGAACGCTATACCAAACTCGATATTGACCACATGACCCTGCGGGAAAAGCTCGTCCCTTTTCTGATGGCGTTCAAATACTACAAGCAAATGACAGAGCAGCTCATGGCTGAAAAAGAGGCCATGCAGCGGGAACTCCATGACCTGCGCGATCGCTACCAGTTGCTGGTGAGTCAAAACGGCAATGTTCCCATCCATGAAGAACTGCTCAGTGCCCTTGCTGAAGCAGAGGAGCAGATGGGACTCATTGAAGAAACCTTCAAGGAACAGGAGGCTGACCCAGATCCCAACCTGCTTCCCATTGAAAAGCAATTGCTGGAAGAATATACAAAAGGGAGTGGTGACTTTCAAGTCCTGCTCCCGCAAGTGTCGAGTCACTCCGGGGTTACTGCCTAGATGCTCTGGCCAGCCAGTGAAGAATTTGCTGCCCTCTGTCGCACCCAATTAGAACTCGTTGTCAACAGCTTGGGGGCCTCTTCACTGGCGGTCTACCTTAGTGAAACCCTCAACGACTCTCCCTCATGGTCCCCTGTTGCGGTTTATCCAGAGGCGGCACCCCTCCTGAGCGTACCCATTCCCCCGACACTACCACCGCCAACCGCAGCCCCAGAGACTGCTCTAAGCCATTACCCTCAACAGGTTGTCTCGTCCTTAGCCAATCAACTGATCCTGCCCCTGATGTACCAAAATTGGGTCTTGGGGGTACTGGTGGCACAGCGGCAACACCGTCCTTGGCTGGCAGCAGAGCAGGCACAATTGCAACAGGTGGCACAAACCCTGGCCATCGCCTGCCTCTTGGATCAACGGCAACAATGGCTCAGCCACTGCCGCGCCCACCCACTGGATCAACAGCAACAGCGCTTTGACGATCTGCTCCATCAACTGCGCAATCCCGTGGCCGCCATTCGCACGTTTGTCAAGCTCCTGCTCAAACGCTTGGAACCTGATCACAAGGGGCGTCCCCTCGCCGAAGGCATTGCCAAGGAAACAGAGCGGCTCATGGCACTGTTGGAGGACTATCGCCAACAGCGCAACGATATTCCCGTCTTTACGGGCAGACAGCCCCTACCCCTTGCGGGTAAACCCCTCGATCTAGCTGAAACTCTCTTGCCGCTGATCAGTGCCGCCCAAGCTCGCGCTGAAATGGAGGGTAAAACCTTTGTGGTGGAGATACCGCCTCAACTGCCGCCCATCTGGCTCGAGGAACGGGTGCTGCAGGAGGTTGTCGGTAATCTACTGGACAATGCTTTTAAGTACACCCCGCAAGGGGGCACGATTGGTCTGCGCTTGACGCTCTCGCCCACCGCCTTAGAGTTAACCGTTTGGGATACCGGCTGTGGCATTCCTAAGGAGGTGCAGCCGCGTCTTTTTGAACGGGGATATCGGGGGATTCAAGCGGACAGCGAGATTGAGGGGAGTGGTCTGGGCTTGGCGATCGCTCAGGATTTGCTGCGTCCCTATGGTCTAAACCTGCGGGTGACCAGTCCCTACGCAGGCGATCGCGGCACGGCCTTTACCTTGGCGATTCCCTGGCAAATGGAGGTGGAACCATGAGTGCTCTGAAACCGCGTCTTGCCAAGATCAGCAGTCAGGGGCATCAATTCCTTGTGGTGATCTTTGCCCTACCCCTATTGATCTCAGCCACAACGGGAATAGCCCATCGTCTTGGGCGCAGTTGGTTTGGGCTATCTAAAGACTTTGGGCGGGCAATGATGACCCTCCATGAGGGCCGCTATCTGGGGGAATGGGGCGTGCCGCTCTATGTGTTGGTCCTTGGCTTGGGCTTGCTGGGAATCATTGCTACGGGTTTGGGTCTCCTGTGGGGGCGATCGCTCCCTGGCCAGTGGTCAGCGCGGCGGCTACATCACCTCCTAGCTGGCATTGCAGCATTGCCCTTACTCGTGAGTGCCACGACAGGAATTGCCTATCGCCTTGGCCGCAACTGGTTTGGCCTCTCCAAGGAACAGGCGGCAATTTTCCTGAGCCTACATCAGGGAAGCTATTGGGGGGAGGTGGGGCGTCCCTTCTATGTGCTCTTGGTGGGGCTGAGTTTGCTGACACTTCTGGCCACAGGGGTGTCAATGCTGACTATCCTGCGACGGCTGCCCCACTGGCGTTCTAGGGTCACCCCAGAGACCTAGCTGCAAAATGTTACGAACTATGAGGAGGCGTTGCCAAAGGGGAGTACCTATGGAGTAATAAATACAGCACTTGATCGCGACTGTTATTCCATAAAGGAGTTGTTCATGGCGCTGACCGATACCCAAGTTTACGTTGCCCTTGTGATTGCCCTGTTGCCTGCGGTACTGGCATTTCGGCTTTCCACTGAGTTGTACAAGTAGTCAGAACGGTTGTTGCCAACTGGCTGCAGGGCTCTATTTCTCTAAAAATTTAAAAAATTTATTAGGCAGTTCCCCATGGCGTTGCTCAAGCAAAGGAGCTGCCTTTTTTCTTTTTATACTGATAGACAACTTGCCGTTCACGGTTTAGCCATGGCTCACTCTCTTCGAAAAATTCCTGCGATTGCCTGGGAAGCGGGTGCCAAAATTGCAGTGAATCTAGTGCTACTCGCCTTTGCCCTTGGGGCGATCGCCAAGCTGGTGCCCTATCAACTGAGTCAACTGCAAAAACTCCATGCCCTCGAAGCGGAAGTGGCCCAACTGGAGGCGCGAGTTAGGGAATTACAACGGGAACAGGAGCGCGATCGCCAGCCCCAAGCACGGCGGCGCATTGCCCAGGAGGAGGCCAATTTAATTGGCGCCAATCAGCGGCGGATCATCTGGATACAACCTAAAAACCCAAAGCAAGAACCCGATTAAGCCTAAAACCCTAAAACAAGGCCAAAACTAAACCACAGACACCACAGCGAGCGGCACTCAGGGAATCATAGGTCATTTTTCGTTTTTGCTGTTTGTACTGCTGAATCAGCGGATCCTCAAAGCTCAGGGAAATGATGAATTTTTGTCCCCTGTTTTGCGGCTTTTGGAGGCGGAGAACTCCCCCCTGATCCGAGGCCATGCCCACCACCGAGATGGGTTGCCCCAAGGGCAGCACCCACTCCTGATAGCGATAGCCAAGCGTTGTATTACTACCAAAGCGCCAATTCAATGACAGAACCCCTAAAGAGAAGGCAAGGGAATGGGGTTTATCCACTGGCCGCAGTTCATCTAAGACCTGCACAGCTTCAATCTCAGCACCGACAGGGTTCACCTCAATCTCCCCTTGATGATCGCGCAGAAAAAATAGGGTTGACTGCTCATGGCGGCCAATGATTTCCGAGGAGCGATCGCTCCCCTGTTTTTCATACTCGCGGCTGATAATCGTTTTGTAATAGACACAGGGAATGCGCTTCACTTCCGAGAGCAAGGGCTGAGACGCCGTTACTTGACCAACCACCTGCACATACTCGCGCCAACTGCCGCTACCCATCTCCTGAGCCACCTGTTGTTGGAACTTTTGTAACTCACCAATGGTGCTAGGACTGGCCACCTTTATTCCTCTGAGCTTCAGCCGATAATAGCCCTCAAGGGCAAAGAGAAAAGCCGATCCCGTTAAGCAAAGGTGAGCAAAAACCCCCATGGTTGCCGTTGAATCCCTCTGTGCTGATTTTAGCTTTATCGGCGGGAAGTCCCGCATGCTGCCAGAGGTTAACTCTTTTAACTCATCGACATTAGGCCAATGGTAAGGCCAAAGAGACCGTCAACAACGAGTGTACTCAAGACAGCGCCCATAAATCCCCATACGGGCAAGACGGAGCCACGACGAATCTGGGATTCAAAGAGGGGCAGCAGACCAATGAGGAGCAAACTCAGGCTCAAGAGAACCCCCCACACCTGGCCACTAAAGGTCTGGGCCTGAGCGATCGCCTGTGCAAGCATCTCCTGAACTGAAATGACATCCCCTTCGAGATACATAATGGCTCGCCAATGGGGAATCACATCAATCAAGTAAAAGTAGGCATCAGTGATGGCAGTGCCCAGAAAAGAGCCGCAAAAAAAGAACACGCCCACCAGTTGCTGCCGTTGCCGCAGGTGCCAGAGCATCAGCGGAATGGGTAAAGCCTCAATGGGCAAATGCCACAGGGGTTCCCAGCGCAACCATCCCCAGTAGAGCGAACCTGCCCCCCAACACCAGCTAAATCCATAAAGCATCTCACCCCAATAGCGGGAGTGGGGCTGGCGTTGGAGATAAAAACTGAGACCCACCAGCAGCGGCGTCAAAGCCAAACTCAGCCAAGGCAATGTCCGCACGAGAGGCGCCTCAATAAAAACGGGAATGGAGACCAAGCAGGCGGCAAAGCCAAAGAGCAACCAAGCTAGCCGTGAGCCAAGGCGCAGAGAGGAAAGTGTCGAGGGGGAAGTAAGAGCAGTCAAGGGAATATCGGAAATTGTTAACTTTTATTTCTTTCCTTTAAGGTATCACAGGCTGGAACGTCGGGAGCGGGGCGATCGCCGAGGCGCTTGAGAGCGCGCTTTGCGCCGCAGGGTTTCTGATAAATCAATAAAGGCATCCCGCTGCAAAATTGGGTAGGTGCCAATCCAGAGGCGATGGCGGGGTAGGAAAACTTCAGAAATCAATTCAATCTCTGCAAGATCAGGACGACGGGAGAGAACCAGCATTTCCGCTGCATCGCCAGGGCGAATCCCTCGATGTTGACGCAGCAATTTGGCTTGCACTCTGGTTTCAAAGCCCGTTTTATCGCCAATCTCCAGATTCAAGCAGCGTTCACGGTTCTCAAT
>NZ_JACOMP010000033.1:0-12074 GCF_014466085.1 Thermosynechococcus sp. OHK43 | reverse complement strand
CGCACTGGCGGCAGGAACGCGGTGCATCACTTCCTGACGGCGATCGCGAATCTTGTGCAAAAGCTGCTGGGTAACGGAAATTTGATTGAGGGCATCGAGACGCTGGGTCCACAATTGCTCTCCGCGGCGGCGTAATTCAGCCTCCCGCTGCTGTGCCAATGCCACAAGGTCGGGGCGCTGAGCGGCCATCGCCGTTTGGATGCGATCGCGCCAGCGGCGAATTTCGGAAACAAGGCCTAAAATCTGCTGTTCACAGGTATTGACTTCCTGTTGCAACCGTAACAGGCGCTCTTGGGTTTGCCGTTCTTGATCTTCTAGCTCAAGGAGCAGCAGATTAAGTTCAAGCTCAGGGTTGGCACGGATAAAGTCCTCGAGTTTTTGCTCTAGGAATGCATTTAGGTCCCGAAAAAAGCTCATGGGTGCCCCTTCCCTAAAAACTTTGGCCAACAGTGAGGGAGCGCACTTCCCCTTGACGTCGTAGCACCGCCCGCTGATTTTGAATCTGCACCAGTTGCCAGCCGTCGTTGCCAATGGTGTCGCCCACACTCAAGCGCAGCGTTTGGCCATTGCTTTGAAAAAGCGCCACCGAGCGATCGCCCAGTTCGAGGATGCCCACTAGGGTATGTTGGGGGGGAGCAGGCGGCGGGGGGGACGGCGCCGGTGCTGGCGCTGTTACCGTGGGTAAATTGGGCAGTGGGACCGCCGGCGGGCTGGGGGCTTGGTAAACGGGAACGTAGATGCGCTCAACGGTTGGGGCAGAGGCTGTGGGGCTGGGCATGGAATTGCTGGCGATCGCGGGGGGTGAAGGGGTTGGGGTGGCGACCTGTTGGCTAAGGAGTTGCAGGGAGGTTTGCAGATACTCAGCAAAGGCCATGTCGGCGGGGCTAGTGCTTGTGGTCACCGCAGCGTCAGGGGCAACTGCAACCGGCTGGCGATTCAGGCTGATCCAGAGGCCAACCCCCAGTACAAAGGAGGCAATGCCTACCCCCATCAAAAAGCGATCGCCCCAAGAAAATGTTGGCTGCGGCTCTGGACAGTGCAGCCAGCGAGAAGGTTCCGAAGGAGGAGTGGTGGGTTCAAAAGGGACGGGGAGGGAAGGCTTAGGCTCTAAAACCGCTGCTAGGGATTCTGGCTCATTGGGGTTGGCCTCCACAGTGGCAAAGACTTCATCTAGCAAGCGATTGGCTTGGACATCTGTCAGACAGGTTTCTCTGATGTAGGGCTCTGTCCGCTTCGGATGATTGCTCTGTGTCATCGCCCATGCCTCACAATGATCACCAAAAACGCCCAACCTTGCCCATTTTGCCTACGATGGATGACTAAATTCTATGCAATCCCTATCCTATTGGCCACCCCTGCCGCTGCACTCTGGCGTGATCCACACCGTCTTTACCGCCTATGTTCAACGCTGGGGATGCCTCTACCCTTGGCAACCACAAACTAGTCATGTTTTCCATGGAGCTGAGGGCGTGCCCCTGTACGGTGAGGGGTATCGGGTTGGCCAAGCCCGCGGCACCATCATTGCCACCTACGGCATTACGGGTGATCTCAAGAATCAATGGTACTTGCATACCCTTGCCCATTGGGCGATTGCCCGCGGCTTTGATGTCCTCCTTTTCGATTGGCGTGCCCATGGGCGCAGCGCAGAACTGTCCCCCGTGTTAACCAGTGATGGTCTCTATGAAGGACAAGACTTTGTGGCGATCGCCCAGCAGTGTCAAGCCCTCGGCTATACCCCTCCCTATTGGTTGGTTGGCTATTCCTTGGGGGGGCAGTTAGCCCTTTGGGGTGCCTGGTATGCCCAACAGCAAGGGAAAACAGAGATTGGGGGGGCTGCGGTCATCTGCCCCAACCTTGACTCCAATCGTTCCCTTGCCTACCTAGGCCAGACTTTTTGGGGACGGCAATTTGAAGGCGCCATCAGTCGTCAACTCCAACACTTGGCTCGCCACCTTCATCGCCTTTATCCTCAGATCTTTGATCTCAACACTGTTGCCAAGATTGACACTATTGCCGGTTTTGACGCCGCCCTCGTCATTGACCGCCTTGGCTTTAGCAGTGTGGCCGAGTATTACGCTGCCAGCAGTCCCTTGCCGCTGCTGCCCCAATTGACAATACCCCTATGGATTCTCTATGCCGCCGATGATCCCCTATTTGATCCCTGTCTTGTGCCCGAACTGCTCACTATTGCCGAGGGGAATCCTGCCCTTACCCTGCTGCTGACCGAACAGGGGGGTCACGTGGGTTTTACCAGCGATCGCAAGTGCCAACGCCTTTGGGGTGATCCAGACTACTGCTGGGGTATCCATCGACTCTTAGATTGGCTTGAGCAGCGAGCTGGATAAGCGATGGAATGACGAAGGCGGCACCCGGATTCGAACCGGGGGATAAAGGTTTTGCAGACCTCTGCCTTACCACTTGGCTATGCCGCCCTATTTGGCAACTTCTCATTATAGCCGATAGGCAATCCTATCCTTGCTTGTTTTGCCGCGATTGCTCAAGGTAATGCTGAATGGCTTCACGGGTCACCGCCGCTAGGGACCTGCCCTGTGCTGCTGCCAATTCCTTGAGTTGTTGGTATTGATCAGCCCGCACATCCACGCGATAGCGCTTCGTTGTGGCAGTGGGCACGTAATTTGCTGCAAACTGTCGCAAGGCTGCAAAACCAACCCGATGGCAAAAATCACCAAAGGATTCTCCCCGCTGCCGGCGATCGCGATAAAAGACCAGCAATGGCTCTAGGGCCGTTTCCAGTTCGGCAATAGGCAACCGCTCAATGTAGACCGCTGCCAAGCGGGTTTGATCGGGACTTCCCCCCAACCAAGTTTGATAGGCGCCGGGCACAATGCCGACAAAGCCCAATTCCGCCAAGTAGGGACGGGCACAGCCATTGGGACACCCTGTCATCCGAATCACAAAATGTTCGTCCTTCAGTCCCAGCCGATCCATGAGGCGACGAATCCGCTCCAGTACCCCCGGAATTGCCCGCTCCGACTCGGTAATGGCCAAGCCACAGGTGGGCAATGCTGGACAGGCCATGCTATAGCGTTGGAGGGGATCAATGGCCCTGACATCCTGAACGCCGTGCTCCTCAAGGAGGTGCTGAATCGCAGCCTGCTGATCGGGAGAGACATCGCACAGGAGCAGATTTTGGTGGGGCGTCACCCGCAGGGGGAGATGAAAGTCCTCAACGATTTTCTTGAGGGCCGACTTGAGTCTGAAGTTGCCCTGATCTAGGATGCGGCCATTGGCAATGGACAAGCCATAGAAGAATTTGCCATCCCCTTGGGGGTGCCAGCCCAAAAAGTCCTGATAGCGCCACGGCGGCAGTGGGCGAAAGGGTTCGAGGGGTTTGCCAAAGTATTCCTCCACTTTGGCCTTGAATTTTTCGACCCCCCAGTCGTGGATCAGATATTTCAAACGGGCGTGGCGCCGATTATAGCGATCGCCATAATCCCGCTGGGTCGCCACGATCGCCTTCACAGCCTCATAGACATCTGCTGCTGGCACAAAGCCAATTTCATCGGCCATGCGGGCAAAGGTTTCTTCCTTGTTGTGGGTGCGGCCCAAGCCACCACCGGCATAGATATTGAACCCCTCAAGATGGCCTTGGGAATCTGTAATCACCACCAGGGTCAAATCTTGGGAGAAAAGATCCACAGAATTATCCCCCGGCACCGTGACGCAGCACTTAAACTTGCGGGGCATATAGTGATCGCCGTAGATTGGCTCTTCGTTATTCGGGAAAATGGTGCCATGGCCATTGCGCTGCCGTGCTGCCTTGACATCGGGGTGCTCTTCGGCGGAGATTACCTTTTCGCCATCGAGCCAAATCTCGTAGTAGGCACCCGTTTGGGGTGTTAGGAGATCGGCAATGCGGTGGGCATACTCATAGGCAAGGATATATTCTGGGCGATCGCGAAAGGGGGCGGGGGGCGCCATGACATTGCGGTTCACATCACCGCAGGCTCCCAAGGTCGATCCCATGCTGCGGACAATGGCAGCGATCGCTGCTTTTAAATTCTTCTTGAGAATGCCATGCAGCTGAAATCCCTGCCGTGTTGTGGCTCGCAGCGTGCGGTTGCCATACTCATCTGCCAAGCGATCCAAGGTTAAATAGAGCTGCGGCGGAATATAGCCCGCTGGACTGCGGGTGCGCAGCATGAACTGGTAGTCTTTTTCCTGCCCTTTGACGCGGTTATCGCGATTGTCCTGCTGATAGGAGCCATGGAACTTGAGGATCTGCACACCCTCTTCACTAAAACGATTCGTTGGTTCTAGTAATTCTGTGGCAACAGGTTCTCGCAGATGTTGGCTCTGTTCCTTGAGAGTCTCAATTTTTGAGCGTTTCAGTGTGGCATTGGCAGAGGGGGGCGAAGCAACCATAGTATTTTTGTCTTCCAACAGGCGAAGGTAACCAAAATGACGACAGCTAAAAGTCCCTAATCTTGATCGGGAAAGTGAGCTATCTCATTTTAGCGAACCTGTGGAATGATTAACAGGAGGGTTCTTCCTTGGAGGCACAGTCCTTTTGCCAGCAGCGTTCGAGGTAAGCATTGTAATACTGCCGCCAGAACCGCTTGGGATTCAGGGTAAAGCCCGGACTAAATAGCCGTTGGTTCAAATACTGCCAGAGGGGAAAGGCAAGGACACAACGCGTAGCCATAAGCACACCGTGAGCGTGAGCGATTCAAAAACTTCAACTTACCTCGATCATAGACGAGGGTTCTGGGGGGCAAGGGTCTCTGCCAAGTTTCTTAACGCGCGGGAAACCGCTCGAGAGCAAAAAATGTTAAAATCTGTAAAGTTTTCTGGGATCGCCGATGCGGGTTGTCATTGTTGGTGCAGGGTTGGCCGGCTTAGCCGCCGCAGTGGATTTGGTGGATGCCGGTCACAGTGTTGAAATCTATGAATCCCGTCCCTTTGTGGGGGGCAAAGTCAGCAGTTGGCAAGATGCCGATGGCAACCACATTGAGATGGGGCTGCATGTTTTCTTTTACAACTACGCTAATCTCTTTGAACTGATGACCAAGGTGGGGGCGATCGCCAACCTACTGCCCAAGGAACATACCCACACATTTATTAATTGTGGGGGTCAGGTGGGGGAACTGGATTTTCGCTTTCCCTTGGGCGCCCCCTTCAACGGTCTCAAGGCCTTCTTCACCACCCGTCAACTCTCTGCTGCCGATAAATTTTTTAATGCTATTGCCCTTGGCACCAGTCCTGTGGTGCGGGGTCTGGTGGACTATGAGGGGGCGATGCGCCAAATTCGCGCCTTAGATTGCATGAGTTTTGCGGAGTGGTTTCGGCGGCATGGTGGTTCAGAAAATAGCCTCAAACGCCTCTGGAATCCTATTTCCTACGCCTTGGGTTTTATTGATACTGAGCACATGTCTGCGCGCTGTATGCTCACGATCTTTATGATGTTTGCCGCCAAAACAACCGCCTCACGGCTGAGTATGCTCAAAGGATCACCAGCGGAATACCTGCTCAAGCCCTTGGTGAACTATATTGAAGCGCGGGGGGCTAAAATTCATCTGCGGCGACGCGTCAAGGAAATTCTGTTTCGCGGCGAGGATACCAGCACTTGGCAGGTGGAAGGCTTGCTGATTCCCCGTGGGGAAGCGCTGGAAACAGTGACGGCGGATGCCTATCTGTGTGCCTGTGATGTGCCGGGGATTCAACGCCTGATTCCAGAGGCCTGGCGATCGCACCCAACCTTCGACAACATCTTTAAGCTCGCGGCTGTGCCTGTGGCCACGGTCCAACTGCGATTTGATGGCTGGGTTACGGAACTGCAAGACCCCAGTAAACAAAAACAGGTGGCGGCAACGGGTATTGATAACCTGCTGTACACCGCCGATGCCGATTTTTCCTGCTTTGCCGATTTGGCCCTCACTAGCCCAGCGGACTACTATCGCGAAGGCCAAGGCTCTCTGCTCCAAGTGGTGCTCACCCCCGGCGATCCCTTCATTAAGGCCAGCAATGAAGAGATTGCCCAACACGTGTTGCGCCAAGTCCATGAACTTTTCCCCTCGTCGCGCCATCTCAACATGACATGGTACAGTGTCGTCAAATTGGCGCAGTCCCTCTATCGCGAAGCCCCCGGCATGGATCCCTATCGTCCACCCCAAAAGACGCCGGTTCCTAACTTTTACTTGGCGGGCAGCTACACGCAGCAGGACTACATTGACAGTATGGAGGGCGCGACGATGTCCGGACGACAAGCCGCCCAGGCGATTTTGGCAGGAGGTCACCCATGAGTTGGTTAGAGCATACGGTGCAGACTGAAGTGGCCGCCGATGTTGATCGCGTCTGGGCACTGTGGTCCGACCTAGAGAAAATGCCCCTGTGGATGAAGTGGATTGAATCGGTGGTCATCACCGCAGAGGACCCCACGCTATCCCGCTGGACATTGGCCACGGGAAACTGGCACTTTAGCTGGCGATCGCGCATTTGCCGCCAAGTAAAGCACCAAATTATTCAATGGGAGTCCGTGGATGGCCTACCCAATCGGGGGGCAATTCGCTTTTACGATCGCCAGGGCAGCACCATTGTCAAGCTCTCGGTCTCCTATGCAATTCCCGGAGTCTTAGGACAAATTATGGATCGCCTGTTCTTGGGTCGGGTAGTTGAAAGTACACTGCAAGCGGATCTCGAACGCTTTCGGGAGTATGCCCAACGGATGCAACCCACACAGGTTTCCTGAGTTTGGCTTACAGTTGCGCTAGACAAAAAGAGATTGCCATCGCCAGCAGGGCTGCACCGGGAAACGTCAGCACCCATGCCATGAAAATTTGGCCCCACACGTGCCAGTTCACTTCCCCTTGATGGCGATACCCGGCACCCGTAATTGCCCCCACCACGACTTGGGTGGTACTGACGGGAAAGCCCACTAGACTAGCGGCTCCGACTGTTAAGGCGGCACTCAGGTTAGCTAAGCAGCCACTCACAGGGTCAAGGGATGTAATTTTCTCCCCTGTGGTGTGGATAATGCGCTCGCCGCCGCCATAGGTCCCGAGCGCGATCGCTAAGGCACAGGCAGCAATCACCCAGACGGGGACACCGGCATCCGGAGACAGTTCTCCCCAACTCACCAGGGCAAGGGTCATGACCCCCATTGTTTTCTGGGCATCATTGGCACCGTGGGCCACTGCCATCAACATTCCAGAGAGAATCTGTAACCGTTGCCAGTGTTCTGGGGGAATGTCTTGCCATTGCAGCCATTTCTCGACAAGCGCCATGAAACTCAGGCCGACCGCGATCGCCACCAAGGGAGACACGACCATGGGAATGACTACCGACCCAATAATTCCCTGCCAATAGATGATCTGGGGTGACACTTGAAAGAGGGCTGCCCCCACCAAGCCACCAATAAGGGCGTGGGAAGAACTACTGGGCAAGCCCCAATACCAAGTGAGCAAATTCCAGGCCATCGCACCAAGGAGTGCAGCACTAATCACGCCAAACCAATGGCTACCCAAGGCAGTGCTGTTGAGAATACCTGCTTCAATGGTTAGCGCCACCCGCGTACTCAAGAAAGCACCACCAAAATTAGCCACAGCAGCAAGGAGGAGCGCCGAGCGCAGGGAAAGGGCACGGGTGGCCACCACCGTTGCAATGGCATTGGCGGCATCATGGAAACCATTGGTGACATCAAAAAGGAGGGCGATCGCCATCAGCCCCCCCTTGAAATCAATGGCCATGCCCTAGGCAGAGGCACTCACTTGATCTTTGTCCTTGGCGAGGAATTGCTCCAGCTCAGCAAGGGCCTCGGCATCTACCTTCGTTTGCATGGGGCAAAACTTGGGCCCGCACATGGAGCAGAACTCAGCCGTTTTATAGATATCTGCCGGTAGGGTTTCGTCGTGGTATTCCCGGGCTCGCTCCGGATCAAGGGCCAGTTCAAACTGGCGGTTCCAGTCAAAGTTGTACCGTGCCCGCGACAGTTCATCATCGCGATCGCGCGCCCCCGGACGGTGACGGGCAATATCCGCCGCGTGAGCCGCAATCTTGTAGGCAATCAAGCCATTGCGCACATCTTCAGCATTGGGTAAGCCAAGGTGCTCTTTAGGAGTCACATAGCACAGCATGGCCGTGCCGTACCAACCCGCCAAGGCAGCGCCAATGGCACTAGTAATGTGATCATAGCCGGGGGCAATATCCGTGACCAACGGCCCAAGGACATAGAAGGGAGCTTCAGCGCATTCCTCCATCTGCTTGCGCACATTAAATTCAATTTGATCCATAGGCACATGGCCAGGGCCTTCCACCATCACCTGGACATCGTGTTCCCAAGCCTTGCGGGTGAGTTGACCGAGGGTTTTCAATTCCGCCAGTTGGGCTTCATCGGAGGCATCATGCAAACACCCCGGCCGCAGCGAGTCCCCCAAGGAGAAGGAGACATCATATTTTTTGAAGATCTCAATAATGTCGCGGAAGTGGGTATAGAGGGGATTTTGTTTGTGGTGATATAGCATCCACTTGGCAAGAATGCCGCCGCCACGAGACACAATCCCTGTGATGCGGTTTTTCACCAAGGGCAGGTATTCAATGAGAAGCCCCGCATGGATGGTCATGTAGTCCACCCCCTGCTGAGCGTGCTTTTCAATCACATGGAGAAAATCCTCAGGGGTGAGCCGCTCAACGCTGCCGTGGACACTTTCAAGGGCTTGATAGACGGGCACTGTGCCGATGGGCACCGGTGAGGCATTAATAATGGCGGTGCGAATGGCGTCAAGGTCACCTCCCCCTGTGGAGAGATCCATCACCGTATCGGCACCATACTTCACTGCTAGACGCAGCTTCGCCAATTCTTCCTCCAGGTTCGAGGAGTTGGGAGAGGCACCAATGTTGGCATTGACTTTACACTTGGCGGCAATCCCGATCGCCATGGGTTCGAGGTTGGGGTGATTGATATTGGCGGGAATAATCATCCGCCCGCGGGCAACTTCATCGCGAATCAATTCAGGGGGCAAGTTTTCCCGCCGCGCCACATAGTGCATTTCTTCGGTGATCATTCCTTGGCGGGCATAATGCATTTGGGTGACATTGTCGTGCCCTTTGCGGGCAGCAATCCATTGGCTACGCACCATTGATAGAATCCTCTCTAGACAGCTTCCCTGCGCCAGCATGATCCGGTTCAGGTTCTAAGGGTTTGCTCTCAGCCTGCGGTGACCGCAGACACCCCTAGCATGTCGTTCATTCTATCACTTTGCCCTTGGGGGGTGGGGGTTAGTCCAAAACGTCAATGCGTACATATCCGACACCGGCACCAATGAGGCCAATGGCAGCAGCAGCCCCCCGCGAGAGGTCAATTTCCCGCCCTCCCGTAAAGGGCCCGCGATCGTTAATCCGCACCACCACTGAGCGGCCATTTTGGAGATTGGTCACCCGCACCCGTTTCCCAAAGGGCAGTGTGCGATGGGCAGCCGTCAGGGCATTTTGATCAAATCGCTCACCATTGGCGGTGCGGGCACCATGGAAGCCGGGGCCATACCACGAGGCAATGCCCGTAAACTGCATCCGAATTGGCCCCATGGCCACAACTGTATTTGGGCTGCCCTCTACGCTGGTTAAAGCAGGGGCATTGCCCAACTGGCGTCGGATCAGGTTGGTAATTCGCAGGGCGTTTTCAGCGCTGCGTTGTGAACTATTCGGGAGTATTACCTGATTGTTTAGGGTCAGGAGAGGTTCTTTATCGGCGTAGATGCGATAGTTCTGTTGTTGGGCATCCCAACGCACACGCACAAGATTGGCGTCAAAGCCCTGTTCGTGGAGCTGATTGAGGCGAGCGGTGAGAAGGGTTGCCTGTTGGGCTGCCTCTGAGAGGGTGGTTTGCTCTGGCATGCCAGCGCTATTAGCGGCAGCGACTTTGACCCTCTCCGTGGCTGCTAGCCGCTGCCCCAAGAAGGTGAGTACCGGAATCCCCCGCAAGTAGACGGTTACGGCTTCGCGGCCTTGCTGTTGGTGACGATGGAGACTGGCGATCGCTGGCGTTGTCGCTGGAGCAGTGGCTTGGCGTTCCCCAACTTTGGTGGCAACGGCGGCGGGGGCTGAAACAGATTCTGGGGCTGGCGTGCTTGTAGTTGCACGGCTACTGGAAAGCATTCCCAACACAGCCAACGTGGTTGTTGTCAGACCCACATAAAGCGTTTTTTTCATAGGCGTCCGTTAAAAAGGGCATCCATACGGCTGGACAGTAGGGCACCAACATCACACAGGGGTAACCCCTACTGGTGCCGTGTTCGCTCTCATCGCGGAACTGTTTCAACCTACCACGAAGGCCTAGAATCAAGCATCAGGAGCATTTTGTTCGTGACAAACATTTTGAAAGAGAATAAAAAACCGCTGAAGTCGGTAAAACCTACGCAGACTGGCACATTGACGGAATTTACAGTTGGCAAAAGAAAATAAGAAAATTTTATAAACCTTTAATAAATTGTTTTTAATTTCCGAATGTCTTTGTGACTCAGATCACTAAAAATAAAAATTTTTCTGAAATAGAAAATTTGCTTTTTGTAACCTTTTCTGTGTGTTACAGGACGATTTCTGACCCAATTTTGTTGCCCTTTTACTCCTGTTGGGGTGCTCGTCCAGCCACTTCATAAAGTGCATTGCCCAAGGAATTGCCCTCCCTTGTAGCACATAAAACGGGGATATCGTCCGTAGGGAGCCAGATGATGGAAGACAGGGATGACTTGCGGCGTCGTCTGGAGAACTTAGAAGCCGCTGTGGCTGCTCTCCAGCGATCGCTCGAGATTTTGCAAACCGCTATTTTCCGTGAAGACCTCTCCTCTTCTGGAGTCCCAGAACTTGCAACCCAATCAACGCCACCGGAGGAACCGGCTGCGATCAAAGCGCAACCCCCAGCTCCTGAATTCCCATCGGTGGCACCCCTACGTCCAGTGACGCCTTCCCAACCTGACTGGCTACAAAATTGGGAACTGTGGCTCAACCGTCTTGGCATTGGCCTGCTGCTGTTGGGGATTGGTTTTCTCTTTCGGTATGCCGTTGAATTGGGCTGGATTACCGATGCGGTTCTGGTTGCCATGGGTTTGGTGATCGGCACTGCCTTGATGGGGTTGGGCTGGCGGTTGCAGCGGCGAGCTATCTTTAGCCAGTTTTTGCAGGGGGGTGGCCTCGCAACCTATTACCTGACGATCTTTGCTGCCTATCAGTTTTTGAGCGTCATGCCTTGGGGGGTGGCTTTCCCATTGATGGTGTTGGTGACCCTCGGGGCGTTTTTCATGTCCTTGCGCCAAAATCGAGCCATTTTTGCAGTGATTGGTGGGGTTGGTGGCCTAGGGACCCCCTTGCTGCTCTACAACCCAGAGATGAGTCGTCCTTTGGCCTTGGCCAGTTACACCTTTTTAATCCTCTTAGGCAGTTGGGCAATTTATGCAGTGAAGGGCTGGCGATCGCTCCTGCTGTCAGCCTTTTGGCTGGGATGGGTGATGTTAAGGGTGTCTATGACCACTCAGCACCTTGATCAGATGGTGGCGTTACAGGGAATTCTGGCGTTGACTTGGTTGGGCTTTACGGTATTGCCCCCTTGGTATCAGTGGCGCGATCGCAACAGGGCAGTGGAGCTATATCGCCCCCAAAAGACTTCCCCACAACCCTACGGTCAAACGATCGCCCCTTTTAACCCAGTGATTGCCCTCAGCTTAAGTGCTTCCCTCTGGGAGTGGTCAGCAACGATAACGGGGCGGGTGTTTATCCTTTTTGGGGTACTCTACCTCGGAACCAGTCTGCTCTGGCGACGCCTACCGCACCCTTGGCGCTGGGTCTATAGCTTGACGGGACTTGTGCTGATTGCCTTTGGCATTGTTGTTCGTTACTACAGCAATCGCTTTATCCTCGCACCCCTGGCGATCGAAGGGCTGATTTTGCATTATCTAAGCCAACACTATTGCTCGCGCCCCCTGCGGGTTATTGCCCATCTTTGGTGGGGACTACTCAGCCTTGGCTTTGTTGGTCAACTGCTTTTTACCGCTGCCGATCGCCCCCCGCTGTGGAATCTGGCTTTTGCCACCCATTTGGTGGTGCTTGGCGCCGCAGCAGTCAGTATT
>NZ_JACOMP010000032.1:0-14069 GCF_014466085.1 Thermosynechococcus sp. OHK43 | reverse complement strand
GCTGTTGGTATTAGGGGCGATCGCCAGCCTCCTGTTGGGCGTTTTCGCCGTTTATCTGGCAGATGCTGCTGACCATACGTTTGTCAGTCCAGCCCAGGTGGAAGAAACCCTAGGCGTGCCCCTCCTTGGCAACATTCCCAAGGCAACCCCCCAAATCAATCTGCGCCTAGAGCGCGTCGTCAAGGGCAACGCAGGGTTGTGGCAGGTGACCCAAGTCCTACCCACTGTGGGGGAAGGAATGAAGTTCCAAGAGTCCTTTCACCATCTGTTGGCTAACCTGCAAGCGGTGGGTCTGGGGCAGTCATTGGCCATCATTTCAGCCCTACCCACCGATGGGCGTACCACGGTTGCTCTCCATCTTTCCCTTGCTGCCGCAGGCACGGGTCAGCGGGTTCTGCTCATTGATGGGGATTTGCGCCAACCTAAGATTCACCGCTATCTTGGACTGAGTAATGAACAGGGCTTGGCAGATTGGTTAATTCAGCGGCGACATTGGCATAGTGTTGCCCAGACTCAGCGCGGCCTTGCCATTTTAACGGCCGGGGAGTTGCGGCAGCAGCCGATGCGGCTCCTAAGTCAAGACACGCTGAAGCAATTCATGGCTCACCTCAAAAATTACTTTGATCTGGTGATTGTGGATACACCGCCCTTGGCCAACTTTGCTGATGCCAAACTCTGGTCGGGACTGGTGGATCAGACTCTGGTGGTGGTGAATTTGAAGGCGCCCCGGCAGTCTGTGGGTTTAGCCTTGGCAGATTACAGCTTAGGGAGTGTCAGCCCTCTGGGGGTTGTGGTTAATCTCGCCTGAAGCTAGGTTATTCCTCAAAAAACCAGAGTTCCCTATTGAGGCTCTCATCCAACACTTGGGGGGGGCGCAGCACCAGTAGAAGTTGGCCAAGAATTGGAGCCGTAGGCGGTTCAGGCAACCAAGCCAGTTGAACTGCGTCAGAGGCCCTAGGAGCAATCAACAGATAGCGATCGCGGTTCCACTCGGCCAGACCCCGATCCACAATCAGAAGCACCTGGGCAATGGGCAGCCCCTCTGGGCTTGGCGGTAATTCTGCAGGGAGGTCTGCCGCTGGCCAAAGGATCGCCACTGGATCAACGGCATTGAGCAGCACTTGCCAAGCGGGGAGAGCCACAAGACTCATTCCTTGGGGAACAGCAACCACGCGAAATACCTCGGTGCAGCTCAGGCGGGGAACCTGCTGAAAGGCAGTAGCGGTCAGGGGGGCGGTACCGGCCACAGGAACCAAGTAGGGGACTTCCTCAGCCGTATCCAAGCGGTAAAGGGGGAGGCGGGGTTGATTGACCGCGGGGACAACGGTGAAGTCCGTGAGTAATTTTTCTAGGGCCTGCCGGCCGCTAGCAGATTCGACAAAGCGCAGCCCTTGGGCAATGAGGCGCGATCGCTGGGCCAAATCTCGCTGCTGCCGTGCCAGTTGCCAATAGTAGCGACCAATGCGATCGCCAACACTCTCACCAAAGCCTTCACTGTCATCCTTTTGATAGCCGCCTGCTTTGAGGGCACGACACACCTCATGAACTGCAGTGACATCCAGTTGTTTCTCGACAATCAGCGTCGCTACTGCCAGGCGATCGCCCGCCGATAAGACCCGTAGTTCATAGAGCAGATCGCTGCCCCGCATTTGAAAATAGGCACGCACCGATTCGGGTGCTTCCCCTAGGCTCTGATTCACTTGCAGGGCAATGATGAGTTGATTTTGGTGGATGGGTTCAATGCCCGTGGCCTCAAAAATGGCTTGGGGAGAGAGCCCCTGTTTTTGCAGTTGCCGGCATCCTGCCCCCCAATCCTGCCAAGTTCCCTCTTTGCGGCGCAGGCGTTGCAGCAGGTCCGTTGTCAGGGCATCCGGTTCTTGAGTCATCAAATCACCTCCTAGCAGCAGGAAGCATTTTATTGATTTCTATGATTTTTAGCGATCGCCCACCGTTGTCCCTTGGCGTTGAATTGCCAGTATCTCCACCCGTGCCTGCACATCAAACGTTGCCCAAGTCTCCTTGAGGGCAGTGGCAATGGCTGAAGCAGTTACGGGATCCCCAAGAGCTAAGAGAGTTGGGCCTGCTCCACTAATAACGAGGCCGTGGGCACCCGCCTCAAGAGCCGCCCTGTGGAGATCGGCATAGCCTTTGATCAGACTTTGGCGGTAGGGTTGATGCAGGCGATCGGCCAACGCCAGTTGCAGCCACTCCCGTTGCCCTGTTTCCAACCCCCGCAACAAGGCGCCAAGGTGACTGATATTAAAGACGGCATCACCATAGGTACAGTGGCAGGGCAGTACTTGCCGTGCCGTTTCTGTGGCTAGCTCAAAGTCCGGAATAGCCACAATGGGCACCACATCCTGATCCCAAGGAATCTCTAGCCAATGCCATCCGCCAGCACCCTCTTGAACAGCAAGACGACAGCCCCCTAGTAGGGCCGGCACCACATTATCGGGGTGGCCTTCCATTTCAATGGCCAATTCCAGAACCTCGGTATGATTGAGGGGAAAGCCCGCCAGCCGATTCGCCCCCACTAAGCCACCGATAATTGCTGTCGCTGAGCTGCCTAGACCCCGTGCGAGGGGAACCCCCAGGTCAATCTCCAAATATACGGGTGGTGCTTCACGCCCTAGATGTTCATAGAAACGGCTGTAGGCACGATAGGCCAAATTGTTAGGGCTACTGCTGACACTGGCGGCCTCAGTCCCCCGCACGCTGACATGGGGGCGATCGCTCAAGGAAAAGGTAAACGTATTGGTGAGGGTCAAAGCGGCCCCTAAACAATCAAACCCTGGACCCAAATTAGCCGTTGTCGCCGGCACAGTGACCACGGTCATCATCGCCTAGGTTTCCTCTCCAGTACCAAAGGCGCGATCGCCGGCATCCCCCAAGCCGGGCACAATAAAGCCCTGCTCATTCAACGTCTCATCAATTGTGGCTGCATAGACTTGCGCTGCGGGAAAATAGGCACCCAGTTTCTGCAGAGCCGGGGGGGCAGTGACAACGGAAATGATTCGCACCAAAGCTGGGTCAATCCCCCGCTGCACCAATTCCTGCATGGCTATCATGATTGAACCTCCCGTTGCCAGCATCGGCTCACTAATGAGGACACGGGTTTGGGGGTCAAACTGAGGGGGCAACTTATTGAGATAGCAACTGGGTTCAAGGGTAGCCTCATCCCGCACAATCCCTAGGTGGTAGGTCTTTGCCGTTGGTAAGACCCCTTGGGCACCCTCGAGCAAGGCTAAACCCGCCCGCAGAATTGGTACCACGACCACGGGGACTTGGGGATTCACGACCATGGCTCCACAGGGGGCTAGGGGGGTTTCAACCACTGTTTCCACTGTTGGCAACCATTCCCGTGCCGCTTCATAGGCCAGCCAGCGACCCAGTTCGGTCATTGCTACGCGAAAGAGAGGCGTGGGTGTGTTGCGATCGCGAGCCACGGTCAGCCAATGCTGAATTAGCGGATGGGGGGGGACATAAACGCGCAATTGAGGGGTCACAGTATCGCTCCAACATATACCCAGCGGGCTTTCCTATTGTCCATCGAAACTGGTCCCTTTTAGACACGGCCAAAGCGCCGCTGTCGTTGTTGGTAATCCCGCAGTGCCTCATGGAAAGCAGCCCGGTCAAAATCTGGCCAGAGGGTCTTAGTGACATAAATTTCCGCATAGGCCACCTGCCACAGCAAAAAGTTACTGATGCGCAGCTCGCCACTGGTGCGAATGAGTAAATCGGGATCCGGCAGGCCACCTGTGTATAAGTGGCGTTCAAAGAGCACTTCATCAATATCCGCAGGATCAAGGAGTCCAGCTTTTACTTGGGCGGCAATCGAACGGCAAGCGTGGATGATTTCCCGTCGCCCACCATAATTTGTTGCCACCACAAATTTAATGGTTTGGTTATTGGCCGTAGCCGCCATGGCTCGCTCGATTTCCGCTTGCAGGGATTTTGGCAAACACGCCAAGTCACCCACAAAGTGAATTTGCACGCCCTCGGCCACCATTTCCGCTAGCTCCCGCCGCAATACCCGCTCAAAGAGGGTCATCAGAAAATCTACCTCTGGCAGGGGTCGTCCCCAATTTTCTGTGGAGAAGGCATAGGCGGTCAGCGCTTCAATGCCCCAGTCTTTGCAGCAGCGCAGCAAATCCTTGAGAGTGTCCACCCCCCGTTGATGCCCCATAATGCGCGGTAAATTGCGTTGCTTTGCCCACCGGCCATTGCCATCCATAATCACCGCCACATGCCGCGGTAGGCGATCGCGATCTAAATCCTCAGGTAACTCAATGAGTGAATGGGGCTGTAGAGTCATGGATACATCCTGCTGACAGAAATTAGCGCAGTGGCCATACAGTTTTCCAAAATTTTAAGCTGTGCTGACGTTGACGGGGTTGTGAAGTTCCTGTCCCTTGATCCTGCACATATTGCCGCAACAATTCCCCTAGTTTACTGCTTGTGAGGGGACGTTGAAGCTCCCCCTTAAAGGCAAGGGAAATTGACCCTGTTTCCTCAGAGACGACCACACAGACACAGTGGCTAATGCGTTCGGTAATCCCTAGGGCGGCGCGATGGCGAGTGCCCAACTGCCACGGCCCCGTGCGATCCGAGAGGGGCAGGATCAACTTTGCTGCAATGACTTCAGCACCGCGCACCCAAATTGCCCCATCGTGCAGGGGTGAACTCGCCTGAAAAATGGAGGTAATCAGTTCTGGCGAAAGGCGGGCATTGAGGGCGATCCCTGCATGGGTAAAATCTTCGGGGCTGAGCTTTGTATGGGTTTCCAACAGAATGAGTGCTCCCGTACGAGCCTGAGATAAGCCCTTCACAGCCGTCACAATCAGATCAACGGCATCCCTGGTCAGACTCGACTCAGCTACGGGCTGCATAAAGCCTAAAAATTGACCCCGTCCCAACTGTTCCAGAAAAATGCGAATTTCCGATTGCAGAATAACGGCTAAGGCGACTGCAGAACCAATCACTAAGTTATGAAGAACAAAGCTTAAAAACTGTAGCTCAATGGCACGACTGAGGGAGGTTGCCAAAAGGAGGACGATAAAGCCCCGTACCATCCAGAGGGTTCGCCGCTCGGCCACAACCCGCAAAATAGCATAGGTTAAGGCCAAGACCAAAACCACATCCACAACTGTTCGCACCTTGGCCAGTGTCTCCGCCGACAGCAGCAGCCACGGTAAGTTACCTAGGAGGCCTATCATCCCATCGTACTCGTCACCTCCTAGGGGGCGGGGGTGCTCAATCGCAGGGGCAAGACATCATGGGCCACCAAATCAGCGTAGGTTTCCCGCTGCAGGATCAGGTTGGCTTCACCCTCATAGACGATCACCGCTGCTGGCCGAGGTACGCGATTGTAGTTGGAGGCCATGCTGTAGTTGTAGGCACCCGTACTGGCCACCACTAAAATATCGTTGGCCTGCAGGGGGGGTAGAGTGACTTGGGGTAGCAGAATATCGCCCGATTCGCAGTGCTTACCGGCAACCCGCACAGTTTCTGTGACTGCGGTGGTCATGCGGTTGGCACACAGGGCCGTATATTGTGCCTGATAGGTAATCGGTCGTGGATTATCGGACATGCCACCGTCCACAGCGATATAGGTACGCAACTCAGGAATGATCTTCCGACTGCCGACGGTATAGGCTGTAACTGCCGCAGGTCCAACGATGGAGCGACCCGGCTCACAGATGAGTTTTGGTAAGGGAAGATACCGTTGCTGACAGGCTTGGCTCAGTTGATGGCTAATGGCTTTTGTCCAGTGGGCGATCGCCGGCGGATTATCGGATTCTACATAACGAATGCCCAGTCCACCCCCTACATTCAATTCGCGCATGGGTAGCATTGCCGCACGGGCCTGAGCCAGCCAATCCACCAGTACATCACAGAGGTCTAAGTGGGGTTGCTCCTCAAAAATCTGTGAGCCAATGTGGGCGTGCAGTCCGACCCAGTCTAGTTCTGGATGCGCCTTGGCAAACTGGAGCAACTCTGGAAACTGTTGCGGATCAAAGCCAAATTTACTGTCTAGATGCCCGGTGCGGATATATTCGTGGGTGTGGCATTCAATCCCCGGTGTCAACCGCAACATGACCCGGGGTGGGGTCGACAGATCATGCTCCTCAACGTAGGCAGCAAGGCGTTCTAGCTCTAGCCAGTTATCGGCAACAATCGTGCAATTGACCTCAAGGGCATAGAGGAGTTCTTGGGGGGACTTGTTATTACCGTGGAAGTAAATATGACTGGCAGGGACGCCGGCACTCAAGGCAGTATAGAGTTCGCCCCCCGAGGCGACGTCAATGCCTAAACCTTCACTGTGGGCAAGGGCGCAGGTGGCCAAGCAGTTCCAAGCCTTTGAGGCGTAGAGCACCAAAGATTCACCGCTATAGGCCTGCTGGAGCGTGTCTTGATATTGACGGCAAGCGGTGCGAAAGGTGAATTCATCAAGAATGTAGAGGGGAGAGCCAAACTGGGCCACTAACTCCACCACATCACACCCGCCAATGGTGAGATGGCCGCGGGCATTGGTTTGCGCAGTCAAAGGTAAAATTTGTTGATTGGCAGCAAGAGGGGTGGAGATCATGGGTCAATATCGCGAGAAACCAAAGAACAATCAAGGACAAATTGCTATTCTCAATTCTAGGGGGATTTGGGCATCACTCCCTTGCCGATTGCTGGCTGCTCCAGTTCAGCAAAAAGGGGGGCAGTCCTTCCTTGCCATTGAGCACAATCACTTGGGGCACTTGGGCACCGCCTTCGCGCCACGCTTCGATCGCCTCCTTTTGCAGCACTAACTGGCCACCCGGAGCTTTGAGGGTTTCAGCAAGGAGGCGTTGGGCTTCCGCTTTCCCTTGGGCACGGTTAATTTCCGCCTGCGCCTGTTGAGCTGCCTCTTGGGCAATGTAGACTGCTCGCTGTGCCCGCTGTTCCGCAATTTGCTTATCCTCCACCGCCTTGGAAAATTCCTCCGAGAAGTCAAGGTTAACCACACTGGTATCGAGCACCAGAATGTGGTACTTAGACAAGCGTTCCTCTAGGGCGCGATCAAAATCCTGCTTCAGTTCGTCCCGCTTGGTAATGGCCTCCTCAGCCGTGCGGCGCGCCGCCGCAATTTTGAAGGCCTCTTGGGTTTGGGGGGCGATAATTTTGGCAACAATATTTTCCAGTGTGCCTTGGGTGCGGCGCACATCCACAATGGCCATAGGGTCTAGGCGAAAGTTAATGGCAAAACTGGCGGTAATGTCCTGCAAATCTTTGGTGGCACTTTCCGCTGGCACCTCAAACTTCTGGACAGTTACGTCATAGACATCCACGCTGGCAATAAAGGGGGGTTTCCAGTGAATGCCCTCAAGGAGGGGGGTATCTTGAGCCTTTCCCAAGATACTCAGCACCCCGGCTTGGCCGGGATTGATAATCACCACTGCATTCAAAAGCACAACCAGCAAGACAATGGCGATCGCCACCACTGAGGAGGTGAGCCGTGAACTGCGGAGTTGATTCATGCCCGACGAACCTGATTTCTGGTTTGATTATAGGGTGTGCTTCCCGCCGATCCTAAAGACAATTCCTTGCTAGAGTACAGATAGTCTGTCATTTACTGAGCGTCCTATGCGGTTGCCCATTACTGCTGCCCAAGCGGCCTACTATGGTGATGCCTACTATCGCACTCCCCCTCCCGATCTCCCTTCGCTGCTGTTGAAGGAGCGGATCGTCTATCTTGGCATGCCTTTGGTGCCGGCGGTAACGGAGTTGATCATTGCGGAACTGCTCTATCTGCAATACGACGATCCTGAAAAACCCATCCGCATCTACATTAACTCGACGGGTACCTCCCGCTACGATGGTGAGCCCATTGGCTTTGAAACGGAAGCCTTTGCCATCTGCGACACCATGCGCTACATCAAGCCGCCTGTGCATACAATCTGCATTGGTCAAGCCATGGGGATGGCAGCCATGTTGCTCTCGGCTGGTACCAAGGGATGTCGCGCCAGTTTACCCCACGCCACGATTGTTCTGCACCAAACCAAAAGCTATGCCCAAGGGCAAGCCACCGATATCCAAATTCGTGCTAAGGAAGTGCTGGCCAATAAGGCGATGATGGTGGAGATTTTGGCACAAAATACCGGTCAACCGCCGGAACGGATCACCCGCGATATGGATCGGCTGCTCTATATGACGCCGCAAATGGCTAAGGAATACGGTATTATTGACCGCATTCTTGAACCCGAGGCGGTGACCAAAAAACTACCCGCAACCCTCACTTAATGTCACTTAGTGTAAGAGTCACTTAGTGTAAGACGGCTGCCCAGTCGCGGCCAATGCGAATGGTGATGTCGGAGGAAAGAACGCCAGTGGAATTGGCAGAGACATATCCCATGCCAAGAGTAGAGCGGAGGGTTTCGGCAGCTCTAAGATCACCCTGTTGGGCAATAATCTCTGTTTCTGGGCTTTCCTGGTACCAGTCTTCAGCAATCACCACATTGGTATAGCCGTAATGGGCAAGGAAATCGGCCATATCTCGGGCAGCCTCACGACTGCCAGAGGCGTTTTGCAGGGCAATGCGCAACGTACCCGTTTCCTTCCACGTAGGGTCAACCGCTTTTGAGGGGCGATCCCGAAAGTGCGCGGCAATGACCCGATCAATGCGGTCATAGTCAGGGAGCCAGTAGCTCGCCTCATAGCCATCACCACTAAAGTGTCCCGGCAGCAAAATCAAGCGGAGATTCTCCGGTGGAATGCGCAGACTAAACTGGGCGATCGCCATCAGTTCGGCAAAGGTTAAATCCGTATCCACATATTTTTGGAGGACGCCATAGATTTTTGGTAGCTGGGTCACCATGACGGGATTGGCCAGTTTCTTCTGTAGCGCCTTGATCAGCATCTGCTGCCGCTGGGCACGACCAATATCCCCCAGTTCATCGTAACGAAAGCGAACAAAGCCCTCTGCTTGCTCCCCGTTCAGGGTTTGCAGCCCCGGTTGTAAATCAATGTAGAGCTTTTGGGTGTGATCGGTATAAGCCATCCGCTTAGGCACATTGACCTCAACACCCCCCACCAGATCCACCAGTTCTCGAAATGCCTGTGTATCAATGCGAATGTAGCGATCAATGGGGGTATAGTTGAGGGTTTCACTCACCACCCGCACCGTTAGCTCCACATCCCCATAGACATTGGCGGCGTTAATTTTGCCGGTACCATAGCCGGGTATTTCCACACGAGTATCACGGGGAATACTCAAGACCGTAATCGTGCCATTTTCAGGGTTAAACCGCGTCAGCAGCATCGTGTCAGTGCGACCACGGAACCGTGCCGCGGAGCCTTCGGGGGCATCCAAGACGTTATCCACCCCCAGCACCAAGAGGTTCACTGGCCGACTCATGCCATACTGGAACCCCCGTGCCATCATTTCCAGCCAAGAGAGATCCCGACGATGGCTGGTCCCCTGAAAGGGTGACATCAAAACAAACGTCATGCCCGCAAAAGCTGACACCAGGGACACACCACTAAAGGCAGCAATCCAACCTAGGGTACGCCACGGCGAAGGATGCGATCGCTGACCCCTGCTTTTTTGATACACGCTTTGACTTCCCCGACCACCCCCAAGAGAACTTACTGGTTTCCGTTGTTTAACGCCTCGTGCCACAAATTCACTCCCAAAACAAAAACGAATCGTGGGACAGTCGGGTGGACGCAACCCCTATCTCCAGTGTAGGGGATTGATTACTGATCCCGCACTTATACCTATTGGACTACCTATTGGACTGTCTTGGACTGTCCCAAGGAGGGCTTGTTTTTGCTTTTCGATCAGTCCCTGAAATTTATGCGCTGGGAATTGGTTAATTGGCAATTGTTCCACTGTCAGCTTAGTAGAGCCGTTCAAGGACATAATCCGTCAATTGGCTAAGGGCCTGACGGGGTTCCGACGGCGGAAGCACTTCAAGCGCCGGTAGAGCCGCTTGGGCATATTCCTTGGCTAAATTGCGGGCATCTTCAATCGCACCACTTTGGCGCACAAGGTTGAGGGCGGTTTCCAGATCACCTTCTTCACTAAACTCGCGCTCGATGAGGGTGTGCAGGTAGGGGGCTTTGGGTAGGGCAAAAAGGACAGGCGCCGTTAGGTTGCCATCCCGCAGATCCGAGCCCGCAGGTTTCCCTAGTTCTGCCGTTGAGCGGGTGAAGTCGAGGATGTCATCCACGATTTGAAAGGCCAAGCCCAAATTTTTGCCGTAGGTGTACATGGCTTCGATGGTTTCTGGGGGCGCTTCACTGAGAACCGCGGCGGCCTTGGCACTGTTGGCAATGAGGGAGGCTGTCTTGTAGTAGGTTTTCAGCAGATAGTCATCTAGGGTAATGCTGGTGTCAAAGCGGTTAAAGCCTTGGCGAATTTCCCCTTCAGCAAAGTCCTTGATGACTTGGGAGAGGAGCTTCACCACTTGCAGGTTATCCAAATCCGCTAGGTACCAAGAGGCTTGGGCAAAGAGAAAGTCTCCGGCTTGAATGGCCACCCGATTGCCAAAGACGCTGTTGACCGTGGGCACACCGCGCCGCAGTTGCGCTTGATCCACCACATCATCGTGAAAGAGACTGGCAGTATGAATCATTTCCGTAATTTCTGCCAAGCGGCAGTGCCGGGGGGTAATCCCCTGATCGGGGAGTGTGGCTCGCGACACCAAAAAGACAATGGCAGGTCGGATGCGCTTGCCACTGGCGGCAAAAAGATGTTCGGCGGCAGCAGAGAGTACGGCGTGTTGGGCTCCAATTAGTGCCTTCAGGTTCTCCGTGAGTACACAGAGATCCGCTTCGACAGGTGAAAAAAGAGAGGTTACCGAAGTCATGGACGGGCTGGCCGCATAAGTTACGAAATTTTACAGAATCCTAGTTGTATTCTAAGCGAACCCTCCAATCTTGGGTAAGGGTTCCGATGAATTTTCAGGAAGCCTTAGAATTGAGAGCCGCCCCGGTCGTGGAATCAAACAGATAAAGATGGCTGACCTGCAACTGGAGAGGGTCACCCCTTTGAGGGATTTGGTGACTGGGGGCTAGCCACAGCAGTTCCTGAGCACTATCCATGAGGCGACAGCGGACAATGGCTTCGCGGCCTAGGGGTTCAACGAGGGTGGCGATCGCCCCCAAACCCTGCTCGCCGAGATGCAAATGCTCTGGGCGAATGCCTATGGTGAGGCTCTGTTCATTGTTCAGCGGCCAATGGGGGGTATGGGGACAGGACAAGGACTGCTGCGCGATCCAAAGACGGCGGCCATCCCAGCGAGCGGGCAGTAAATTCATCGGTGGCGTGCCAAAAAATCGCGCCACCATTGTATTAGCCGGTCTGCCATAGAGCTCAGCAGGGGTGCCAATTTGCTGAATTTGGCCGCGGTCCAGCACCACGATGCGATCGCCAAGGGTCATGGCCTCCACCTGATCGTGGGTGACGTAGAGGGTGGTAATGCCCAGTTGTTGATGCAATTGTTTCAGTTCAGCACGGGTTTGCTCCCGCAATTGAGCATCGAGGTTAGAGAGGGGTTCATCGAGCAAAAACACTTGGGGCGATCGCGCCAAGGCTCGTCCTAGGGCCACCCGCTGCTGCTGACCACCAGAAAGTTGACGTGGTTTACGCTGCAACAGGGACTCGATCCCCAGTAGCTTTGCCACTTGCAGTACTCGCTGCTGCCGTGTTGTCGGATCAACACCGCGCATTTTCAGACCAAAGCCAAGGTTTTCGGCCACGGTCATGTGGGGATAGAGGGCATAGTTCTGAAAGACCATGGCCACATCGCGATCGCGCCCACTGCGGCCATTGACACAGGTCTCCCCAATATAGATGTCGCCGCTAGTGGGTTGCTCCAAGCCGGCAATGAGCCGCAATAGGGTGGATTTACCACAACCAGAAGGCCCAACAATCACCCAAAACTCCCCTGCCGGTACCGTTAAAGATAGGGGGCCGATCTCCACCCCCGGCGCAAATCGTCGCGTGACTCCCTCTAGGCGCAGTGTTGCCGTCACAACCTATCGCAAGCCCAGCCACGTAAAGAAATCTTGACCAGTCACCCACTCGAGCACGAGCAGGGCGATAAAGCCAATCATCGCAAAGCGGCCATTGATCAGCTCTGCATAGCGCGACCAGCCAAATTGGGGGGTCAAATCATCGGGCGTCGGTTCACTCATGGTGTTAGGAATGCAAAACCACTTCTTTAGATTGGCATAGGGTCCTGAGCATTTCATCCCCTTTTTGGGTCCTTTATTTTAGGATAGGTTTGTTTCTGCTGTAAGGCTGTGATGACCGCCTTGATTTGTGCTTGACCGGCAGACTTTTCAAACCGCAGCGGAAACTTGCCGCGCCGCAATAACCGCCACCCTAAAGGGATAAGGCTCATAACTCCAACGACATCCCGCAGACCATTGCCCACCACCCGTAGGCCAAATTGCCGCTCATCCACCCAGCCGCCTCTTTTCACCAATTCCAAGAGCACTTGACGATGACGCAAAGGACGGTCTTGATTGCGGGATGCTGGGGTTGAGCGTGCGAGGATCGCCTGCTTGATCTCACTAATGCGATCAAGGGGTTGCACGCCCACAGGGCACACCGTATTGCAATTAAAACAGCGGGTACAGCCCCACACGCCACTGCTAGCGGTGTTGTATTTGTCTAGGCGTTGCTCAGTTTCGCTATCGCGGGTATCAGCCACAAGGCGAGCGGCCTTGGCAAGGGCATGGGGACCGACAAAGGCGGGATTCACTTCCACGGCATTGCAGGCACCGTAGCAGGCGCCACAGAGGATACAGTTGCCGGCGGCGTTGAGCTTGGCGCGATCGCTGGGGGATTGGAGAAACTCCCGCTCAGGTACTTGCCGTGACGCTGCACTCACATAAGGATTGACGGCTGAAAGTTTTTGCCAAAAATTGCTCATGTCTACGACAAGGTCTTTGAGGACAGGCAAATTCCCCAAAGGGGCGATCGCAATTTGGTTGGGCACAGGGCTGTTGACTAGCTCGGCAAGAATACTTTGCTGACAGGCAAGGGCAGAACGACCATTAATCGTCATCGCGCAACTGCCGCAGATGGTGTTGCGACAATTTTTGCGAAAGCTAAGAGTGCCATCTTGGTATTCCTTGATTTGAATGAGGGCATCCAGGATCGTCAGGGAAGGATCAATCTCTAGTTCAAAGGTTTGCCAATAGGCGCCCTTGTCGGGCGCTTGGCGACGAATCCTCAACTGAATTGTCATATGCTGGTGTTGGCCCAATCTAGTTTCCAGTCTATACTAAGCACTGCGGTGATGATAAAAGTTGCAAAATCCCTAATTTACTTTTTCATCACAGGTCTCCTCGAGCTTGGGGGAGCCTATTTTGTGTGGCTCTGGCTACGAGAGCATAAAAGCATTTGGTATGCCTTAGGGGGGGCGATCCTAACTTTTTATCTATGGCATGGTACCGACGCTTCAACCCGCGCATTTCGGTCGTGTTCAAGCCGCCTATAGTGGCATTTTCCTGCTGGTGGCTATGTTCTGGAGTTGGGGAATTGATAAAGTGCGCCCCGATAAGTTTGATCTGCTCGGTGCCGGGGTTGCCCTCCTAGGAACGCTGATTATCATGTATGCGCCAAGAAACCATTGACGGCATCGCGATCGCCCCAAAATTGTTCTGTAAGCTGGACTTAATCTAATTTATTCGAAAGTAATATTTATCAAAGACCAACGGATGCAGCGGGGGCGATCGCCCAATAAGCTTCTATCAACTTCAGCCTGTACAGCCCGCTGGACAGCACATGAGCACATGATGGTTAAGGAGGAGTAATACTGTGGCTTTTCTCGGTCAGTTTCGGAGGATTGTGTCAGGTAATTACAGTCGCCCACCCTTGGTTTCTTGCCGGGTGGCATAGTCATGGGGGCTCTGGGCAGTCAACGCCAGATTTCTGATGCCATCTATAAGTTCACCTAAAAAAAATTGTCCAAATCATTCCAAATTATTAAAGTCATTAAAGAGGCGGGGATAACCGGCTCCACTGTGATGGAAACTGGCCCCAAAGGGCGTCGCAATATGCGCTCCCCTGCTCAACCCCACAT
>NZ_JACOMP010000031.1:0-5090 GCF_014466085.1 Thermosynechococcus sp. OHK43 | reverse complement strand
GTAGCCCTTTGGTTGGCACTGACGGGCGGATTGCACTTGGATGGTGCGATGGACACTGCCGATGGTTTAGCTGTCAGGGATCAACAACGGCGTCTTGAGGTGATGGCAGATAGGCGAGCAGGGGCTTTTGGCGTCATGGCCGCAATTGTGATCCTGCTTTTAAAAGTCACAAGCTTAAGCAGTCTGGCAAAGGGCAGCGTCTTGGTTTGGGTATTGGTGGTGGGGCGCCTGGCTCAGGTGTGGGCGATCGCCCGCTATCCCTATTTGAAGCCCCAGGGCACGGGTCAGATCCATAAAACCAGTGGTGTCTTTCCCCGCGATTTTTGGCCGAGTGGTTTACTTGTGCTCTTCCTCAGCTTCCTGCTGCCGCTTCCCCTTGGGCAATTGCTTTTTGGTCTGCTTTTAATTCTCTTGATCCCTGCATGGTTTCAGTGGCAGTTGGGGGGTCACACGGGGGATACCTACGGTGCAGTTGTGGAGTGGACAGAAGCCTTGATGCTGGTTGCCTTTACAGTGGGATCAGCCAGTTGATCGGGTAGTGCCACAGCCACGGTGATGATGCCCAAAACTTTGTATCCTGCATTGCGTAAGACGGTGGCGGCGCTGCCTGCCGTCGTCCCCGTTGTATAGATGTCATCGCACAGCAATAGCCAGCGTTGTCGCTCCAGACCGTGTCCAAGGCAAAAGGCATTGGCCAAATTGGCCTGGCGTTCTTTGAGGGATAGCTGAAACAGGGCCTCCGTTGGCCGTTGGCGGATGAGCCCCGCCGCCGCTAGGGGGAGTTCTAGGGTACGGCAAAAGCCCTTGGCAATGAGCGCCGCTTGATTAAAGCCGCGGCTTTTCAATTTATCGCGATGGAGGGGAATGGGCACAATCTGCAAGGGTAGATGTTGAGCTACCTTGGCCTCAAACCAGCTTAGGGCCAACCATTGGCCAAAGAGGTAAGCCAGCTCCGGCTGGTTGTGGTATTTCATGGTGGCGATCGCTCGCTTGAGGTCTTGCTGATAGTATCCCCAGGGAAAAAGGGGCAGACTGCCCCGCCAGTAGCGTTGCCGTTGGCGCACTTCCCATGACCTCAGGCGCCGTGCACAATCCCTACAAATCGTTTGGGAACTTGCCCGACCACAACAGCAACAGCGCTGCTGCACCAAAAAGGAGGTCAGCGATCGCCACACCAGCGCACCCCCTATGGGCTAACAGTAAGCACTAATATCCTCATGGCACTCATTCGCCAAGTAGCAAAGGGCGCGGTAGCGCAGCACCATCAGTTCTTCATAGAGGGGATTCAGGTGGCACAGCGGCGGAATGTGAATGTGCCATTTGGCAACCACAATATCACGTTCAAAGGGACACTGGGCCGGGATCAAGCGGCACAGACGATGGGCAAGCTGGCGATCGCGCACTTCCAGATGCTCTAGCCACTGCCGTACCGGCCACAGGAGCGTGCGGAGCAGACGTTGCCCCAACGTAAAAATCATCATCAACTCAACACCTCAACTCAATCATTGAAGTTAGCAGCAAAAAATTCCCTTCCCCACCGTTTAAGAAGGCAATGGCAATCACTTAAAACAATGTCTAAACGATGTCTTAAGAAGGGCAAATTTATCACTGCCTCTGATGGCAAAAAAGTCGTTCTGATCCACTTTGGATCATCCTTAGCAAGGCGCGATACCCTAGAGAAATCTCAATGAAAATCGCATCACAATAGACAATCTCCTTGTTTCAGAGAGATTTAGTAGTAGTGGATACATGGTTGAATTGAATGATGATCCTGTATCCATCCTTATTTTAGTGACTTCTGTTGAAGTTGACGATGAGGTTTTCCGAAAAGTTGCCCTTACAGCCACTGAAGTCCGCGGCGGCAACTGCAGATTCAGAAATTATAGCCTTGGAATTCAACAGATGAGGGGGCATCCTCGCAACCGTAGGTGAATGCTCATAAAAGCCTAGTAGCACAGGTCCCCCTTTCTAAGCTAATCTGCAATTAGAGTCTGGCATTGGGGAGCACTGGTATGTTTAAGAACATATTGATTCCAACAGATCTCCATGATGGCCTCCCCAAACTCACCCACTACCTTGAGGCCCTGCAAACCGCAGGTGCCCGCAAATTGATCTTTTTCCATGCCCGCCCCATAAACGAGGATGGGGATAAGCCGCGGCTGCGGGAGGAAAAGCTGCAACAGGCGCGTGAGTTACTCAAAATTGACCCCACCAATGTCCCAGCCGATCTTAAAGCAGAGGTGATCATTGAAAACCGCCGCCCTGCTGATGCCATTCTGGACACCGCTGAAAAACATCAAATTGACTTGGTACTGGCTAGCCGTCCCGTCCGCAATCTATTGGATGAGAAACTCTTCGGCAGTACAACCATTGAGGTACTGCAACGGATTAAAGTCCCGGTCATGATTATGCGCCCGCACCTGTTGTGGGTCATGACCACCGCAGAACTAAATCTCCGCTGTCAAAATCTCTTTCGTCATCTCCTTGTCCCCTACGACCACAGTCCCTCAGCTCAGCACCTCGTCCAAAAACTGCGGCAGGGTGTCCAACAGCCAGATCAAACGAGCATTACTTCCCTAACGTTTTGCTGGATTATCAGTGATGCGGGTCAAAGGGAGCTGGGGATTGCTGAGGAGCGCCCCAAGGCAGAAAAAATCCTGGCCCAGCTGAAGCAGGAATTCACGGGCTATGGCCTGAGCGTTGAAACAGAGATTCGCTTTGGCAGTCCCGTTGTGGAAGCCCAGTTGGCAGCTTACGATCGCGACATCTATGGAATTGTGGTTTCCTCTAGTTCCGTTGGTAAAATTTGGGAATTATCAATCCCCAGCTTTGCCGGGGAAATCATTCGCCGTTGCCACTTTCCTGTAATCTATTTTCCGCCCGCTGGTCGCTAATTGATTAAAGGATGGGGCAGCAAAACTACCCCAAGGAGTTTAATCGGGAGCCAAGACCTAGCTAATCGTCACTTCGCGGGGTTCCTCAGGAGCGGCGGCCTTTGCTGCTTTTTGCTCCATCATTTCTGAGCGCGCTTCGGCAACCAAGTCCTGGAAAGACTCACTGGCTTCGGCGATCGCCGTCTGGGCTTTCTCATAGGTTTCAAACGCCCACATCAAACCTGATTTTGCCGCATTACGAGCTTGCTCTGCCAAGTTGTGACCAGTCATTGAGTCAACAGCACCCACAACCGGCGCAACAGCAACAGCACCAACCCCAAGGGCAAGCACGGCGAGTGGTTCTAAACCAAGTAACAGGGCTTCCAACTCCATTCTGCGGCATCCTCCAAAGAAAAAGCAAGATGAGTACATCGCACCTATGATAGCAAAGGTGCAGGGAGGGCCATATCCCCACTCGCTTAATCGCTCCACCAAGAATCTTATGCAGGACTGAGCCAAAAGATTAGGAGAGCTTGAGGGCAGTACTGGGAACCTCATCCCAAGAGGCCACGGTACGCAAGCGAACTTGCCAACCGGCAGCTTTTTGTTCTGTTGTCAAGTTTTTCTCAAAGGACTGCACACACTCTCTCGCCTGTGCTTCATTACAACAGGCAATACAGGCATAAAGCAAGCCAGAAGGATCAATTTGCTCGCTCACCCAAATCGTGATCATCGCTCACTCCTTGGTGCACTTTGCCGATTTCACAGAACTATCTACAGCCTAGGCGAAACACAGCCAGACCGTCAGCCCTTCTTAACAGCACTTTAATAAAGCGGCCAATGCTGCCAGTAGTTGTTCAATGTGCCCAGGGGTGTGATCGGCTCTTAAGGTGATGCGCAGACGACTAAAAGGCACGGTCGGTGGCCGTACCGCCGCCACCCAACATCCAGCATCTTGTAATTTCTGACCCCATTGGAGGACGGTGGCTGGATCGGGAGCAGGCAGGCAAAAGATAGGGGTCGGTAAGGGACGGGGCAAAACCGGGCAGCCCAATGCTTGCAGTCCTTTTTCTAGTTGTTGAATGCGCTCCCCTAGGGCTTGGCGCAGGGAAGGATCTGTTTGTAGTTGCTCAAGGGCAGCAAGGGCAGCAGCAGCATCCGCCGGTGAGAGGCCAGTGCTATAGATCCATGTGCTGGCACGGTGTTGCAGATAGGTGATCAGGGCTTGGGAGCCGGCAATGTATCCCCCTAAACTGCCAAGGGCTTTGCTGAGGGTACCCATTTGAATGATGGTCGGGCTAGATTGCCCCAAGGCGGCTAAGGTACCAGCACCATTGGTTCCCAACACCCCTGTGCCGTGGGCATCGTCGACGAGCACCATTGCTATATAGGCCTCGGCTAGCCCTAGTATCTCCTCTAGGGGGGCGACATCCCCATCCATACTGAAGACACCATCGGTGAGGATTAGACAACGGCGGTATTGGGAGCGATGGGTCTCTAGGAGTTGAGCAAGGGCGGCAACATTGTTGTGGGGGTATTCATAGAACGTAGCGCGACTGAGGTGGGCGCCTTTTTTCAGACAGGCATGGTTGTAGGCATCCCCAAGCACCAAGTCCCGTTGATCCACAAGGGCAGCAATGGTGCCAAGATTGGCCGCAGTACCGGAACTGAAGACCAAGGCAGCTTCTGTACCCTTCCACTGGGCGATCGCCCGCTCGAGTTGGGCGTGGAGGTGACGCTGACCACTGAGAAGGCGCGAGCCTGTGGCTCCGGTTCCCCACTGTTGAATGGCTGCAATGGCGGCGACTTTCACCTGCGGGTGGTTGGCCAGACCTAGATAGTCATTGCTGCAAAAGTTAATCAATGGACGGGGCGGCTCTCCTACACTCACTACTGCTGCCGGTGCGCCACTGAGCAGGGGCTGGCGATACCAATGGGCACGGTGCAGCGTATTTAGGGCAGGTTCTAGCCAGTCAAAGGGATCGCTCATTTGAGAATATTTTGGGGCAGAGTTGACAAAGCCTAAAAATACGTGATCTAAACCAACTAAACCAATACGTGGCGGGGCGATTGCGGGGGACGAAGTTTATTGCCATTCTGCGGGTAGCGCCCATTCAATGGCTCAAGGTGCAGCCGATAACCGACATTGCGCACGGTTTGAATCAAACGTGGCTGTTGCGGATCCACTTCAATTTTCTTGCGCAAAGATAAAATATG
>NZ_JACOMP010000030.1:0-4391 GCF_014466085.1 Thermosynechococcus sp. OHK43 | reverse complement strand
TTACTGTGGTGGTGCTGCTCTGCGCTATGAAAGCCCGGAACTCTTCAAACTGCTTGAGGAAATCTATGTCGATGCGCTCGGGGTTCTGCTTGAGCACATCAAGCCCGCGCTGGGTGATCCGTACCCAGCCCCGACGCGGGCTTTCGAGCAACACAGCCTTTTTCAAGTACGTTCTCGCCCAGCCAACCCGGTTGTCGAAAATCGGCTGCTGGCCGCTCGGCAACAACTGCCTCCGCTCCTCCACAGTGAGCGAGAATTCCTGGGCTAAATGGTCTATCAGGTCGCGCAAACGCTGCTGCTCACCGTCCGCAAGATACCTGAGCAGAGGCAGCATAAGCGCTTGGTAAGTAGGGATGGGCATAGTGCGATCTTTCTAGCAGAACATCAGGCTGTCAACACGATGATAACAGGATGCATAGTTACTGTTTGTAGTCAGCGTCCTGCCCTGAAAGAACGCCTTGTCCTTGCTAATTGCTTTGAGATTCTTTCTCACACCCATCAACATTGGCTTGAGGTAGAGGCCCGTTACATGAGAAAAAAAGACGTCAGCCCGCAGTGGTTGCCGCTGGAGCAAGCGGTTCTGCGTTCTGGGCTAAAGTGAAAGCTTGAGCCAGGACATGGGTGGCAACCCCACGCGAGGTGCACTGCTGCCCAATGAAGCGCAAACGGGCCAGTTGCTCCTCGCAGGGTCGGCTCACCTTCGACATCGATCGCTTGGGTTAGACCTCCGAGTTGCGCCGTGAGGTCATTGTCTATGAATTGCTGCACATGAAAGTGGCCAATCACGGCCAGATTTTTAAGGTATGACTCAAAGCCTATCTGGCATCTGTTGGAACTGCCTCCCCTGCCGATGACATAAAAAGTTGTCGTGACACTCCCTAGAGAACGGATTGGGGATCTAGTTGGTCTAAAAGGGGTTCAAGAACCGCTTCCCAAGGGGGGAGTGGCATCCCTAAAACAGCCTCCAGCTTCCCACAGTTGAGAAGGGAAAAGGCGGGTCGTTGGGCCAAGGTGGGATACTCCCTGCTGGGAATTGCCTCTAGGGTAGCCACTGCACAGCCCTGGGTGCGCAGGTAATCAAAAATTTTAGCAGCAAAACCATACCAACTGGTGCTACCGCGGGGCGTCAGGTGATAGAGGCCACTCAGGGAAGAATCCACCTGCCAGCGCTCGAGGAGTTGATAGGTAACTTGGGCAATGAAGGGAGCAGCCGTGGGCGTACCGATTTGATCGGCAACCACCCGAACCAAAGGACGGGTTTGGGCCAGGCGAACCATTGTCCGCAGAAAGTTCTTGCCCCGCAAATCATAGACCCAACTGGTGCGCAAAATCAGGTGGGCGGGGTGGTGGCTGGCGATCGCCTGCTCTCCTAGCCACTTACTGTAGCCATAGACATTGAGGGGGGCAGGGGGATCGGTTTCGCGATAGGGTAGCGACTGCGTGCCGGCAAAGACATAATCGGTGGAGTAGTGAATCAGCAGCCCGCCTAGGTCGGCCATGGTTTCTGCCAAGCGGCCAACCGCTGTGCCATTAATCCGCTGGGCCCGCTCGGGTTCCTGTTCCGCTTGATCTACGGCAGTGTAGGCCGCCGCATTGATGACCACATCGGGGCGAAGGGTTTTCAGTAACTGAGGAATGGCATCTACATCTTCCAGGTCCAGGGTTACGGCGGTACCTTGGCGAGCCACGGGAATCACTTCAATGCTAGGCGGGGCCTGCCGCACCAGTTGCCAGCCCACCTGCCCCGTTGCCCCCAAAATCACCAGCCGCATTTTCCACACTCCTGGGTGATGAACTGATTGTTAAAATACTTTAAGAGTTTGCGCCACTACCCATGAATACGGCCATTGTCCCCAGCGATGCCGCGCCCCAAGAGATTGCGATCGCGGCTGAAACCCTTCCCAATGATCCAGAGAGCTTTCAACCCTACGATCCGCTGGCTATCGATGCCTACTATCGGCAGCGGCCTTTACTGGTCTTGAGTCGTTGGTTGCGGATTCTCTGGCCGGTGTTTTGGCTGCTTTTTAATCGTTGGTGGGACAGGGTCACAGGCCAAAGCAAACAAAATCAACAGCGGCGGGCGATCGCCCTGCGGGAAACCCTAACCCGCCTTGGCCCTGCCTACATCAAAGTGGGACAAGCCCTCTCCACCCGTCCGGATTTATTGCCAGCGGTGTATCTGGAGGAATTGACAAAACTCCAAGATCAGTTGCCACCCTTTCCCAATGAAGTGGCCTTTCAGTTTATTGAGGAGGAACTGGGCGCCCCCCCCAGTGAACTCTTTGCGGAACTGAGTGATCATCCCATTGCAGCTGCCTCGTTAGGACAGGTGTATCGCGGCAAACTCCACAGTGGCGAAGAGGTGGCCGTTAAAGTTCAGCGCCCCGGCTTGGCAGAGAGTATCACCTTGGATATTTACATTCTGCGGGGGGTGGCCTATTGGGCAAAACGCCTGATCAAGGAGATTCGCAGTGATTTAGTGGCCATTCTCGATGAATTTGCCAGCCGCCTCTTTGAGGAAATGGACTATACCCAAGAGGGACGAAATGCCGAACGCTTCGCCCGTCTCTATGGCCATCTCACCGATGTCTATGTGCCTAAAATTTACTGGCAATACACACGGCGGCGAGTGCTGACGATGGAGTGGGTAACGGGGGTCAAACTGAACCAATTGCAGCAAATTCAGGCCCTGGGGATTGATCCGCGCTATATGGTGTATGTGGGGGTGCAGTGCTCCCTACGGCAGTTGCTTGAACATGGTTTTTTCCATGCGGATCCCCATCCCGGGAATCTGTTGGCCATGCCCAGCGGCAAATTGGCCTATCTCGACTTTGGCATGATGAGCGAGATTGCCCCAGAGCAGCGCTATGGCTTATTGAATGCTATTGTTCACATTGTTAACCGTGAGTACGAAAGCCTTGCCTACGACTATGTTCATTTAGGATTCCTAACCCCCGATACGGATTTGGAACCCATTATTCCAGCCTTGGCCTTAGTTTTTGAGGATGCCTTGGGGGCGAGTGTTTCGGAACTGAATATCCAACGCATTTTCGATCGCCTGTCAGAGGTGATGTATGAGTATCCCTTTCAAGTGCCCGCCTATTATGCCTTGATTGTGCGATCGCTGTTGACCATGGAGGGGATTGCCATGGGCGTTGACCCCAACTTTAAGGTACTCAGTGCCGCCTATCCCTACATTGCCAAGCGACTGCTCACGGATCCTGCCCCGGAGCTGCGTACGAGTCTCACAAACCTTCTCCTCAAGGATGGTCAATTTCGCTGGACGCGCCTAGAAAATCTGCTGCGCAATGCCCGCGAGAGTCGTGACTATGACTTTAATGTGGTGCTAGAGCAGGCTTTGGATTTTCTCTTTTCGGAGCGGGGAGCCGAGTATCGCGATCGCCTAGCGGATGAAATTGTCAAGAGCCTCGACACTTGGGCACGGACAACGATGGGGCAATGGAACCTTGTGCAACTCTTACCCCTAGTCAGCCGCCCAGTACCGGCAACGGCCAGTTCCAACATCATCAGTGAAGCCAACGCCCTAGAGCATTTGCGCCGCATTTTCAGCATTTTGCAGGATACCCCCGGTTTTGATTGGGTCAAAGTTATCCCTGCGATTCTGCGGATTATTGTGCGCCCAGAGGTGCAGCAAATGGGTCAGCGCATTGTCAACGGCCTCCTGCAACGGGCGATCGCTCGCTTTATTCGGGAGATGTTGCTGGCGGACTCGCAGCCGGCGCTACAGACGACGAGTCTGTCCCGCTAGGTTCTGGGGATACAGCCGGTGGTGCTGCCCCAGGAGGGGGGGGTGTTGGTGCAGGGGTCGCTTCCTCAGCAGCTGGGGGTGAAGCCTGATGAGCCTCAGAGGGGCTAGGCGCTGGCGCGGTGGGTTGTTGGCGGGGGGGTGAAGCAGCGGGCGGACACATCTCAGGACGATACTCAAAGGCAAAGGTGATCGCTAGGGCCTGATATTTGCCTGTAGCCTCAAAAGCTTGCTTTCGTACCTGTTCTAAAGCCGCCTGATCCAAAAGCGGCGAGCCACTGCTGCGAATAATCTGGGGATTGCGGGTGAGCAAGCCCGTTTCTGGAGCGGCATTTGCAGGGAGCAATTCACCCTGGGGAGTGACTACCACCGCAACCGTTGTTTCCCCTTGTAGGCGATCGCCACAGGCCTCCTGCGGATAAAAGTCCGCAATCCGCTGCCCAAAATTCACTTGGATATCTGTCGTATTCAGCGTTGACCGCGTTTCATTAAACCAACGGGACAAAGCGGCTGCTGCCTCCGCTGTTGTACGGGCGATCGGCTCATTCGGTGGGGATGCGGGAGTCGGTAAGACCAGTTCTGGGGCAACGGCAACATCTTCATTGGGGCCCGGCAAGGGGCGGGT
>NZ_JACOMP010000029.1:0-5504 GCF_014466085.1 Thermosynechococcus sp. OHK43 | reverse complement strand
CTATTAAGCTTTGCTTCAGAGAAAATAAAAGTGGCAAAAGTTATGAATTCCTGACTTTATTAACTTTTGCGGCGATTCGTCCTGCCCTGTACCCGCTGGAGTGAGATGTTACAGACGGGCTTCGGGGGGCGGCCAGTCACTGTCCTCAGTAGGTTCTGGATTTTCAATGGTTATCCCCTCTGCCATTGCCTCGTCCTCAGCATCCTCAACATCACTATTTTCAGGAATATCCCCTAGGAGATCGGCGGCAGAGGTGCGCGATTGCGGTGCTGGGGGCATCGTTTCTGTGGGTTGAGCATCGGCAGCAGCTTCAGAGACTAAAGGCGGCTCTGCCCCTGCCTTAGGGGTTGCTGTGGGTTCTGGAGCATTGACAACTGTTTCAGGAGATGCGGGTTCTTCTGGTGCTGCGGCGGTCACTGTGGCTTCTGGAGCCTCAACCCCTTTTTCAGGAGGGGCTGGCTCTTCCGAGGGGGCCACCGCTGCTTCTGAAGCAGTAATTGTTGCTGGTGCTGGCTCTTCTGGGGTACTAGCAGTTGGCGGCTGTAGCGTTTCAACACTTGACTCTTCTGGGGCGATAGTTTCGGCCCCTTCGTGATTAGCCGGTGTGTCTGCAGTTGGGCTGGCCGTTGGTTCAGCTTCCGCAGATTCTGCTGGGACTGCGGCAGCTGCCGCAGTGGCTGGAGTGGGTTGTTCAGCAACGGTAGTGGGGGTGCTTGCTGTCCACAGATCTGCTTTGATGTTGCCAGTATCCATCGGCGGTGGCGGAGTATCCACGGCAGCCTGGGGGCGATCGGGCTGCTTCCGGAAGCCCCTGCCCAAGCGACTCACCAGGCCTTTCAGTGGCTCACTGATTTTCGCAAAGGTACCTTCGGGCAGCAGAGACTGGACTTTTTGCCAAAGGGCTTGGGCTTTTTGGGTATCGGTGCGATCGCCGGGGTGGGTCAGTTGCCAGCGATAGCTGAGGGTCTGCCCGCCAAACCAAAGGATTAAAGCCACTGCAGCTGTCATTCCTAGGAGCAAGCCACCGCCAATGCGATCGCCATAGATCCACAGGGTCAAGGCAAAGAATAATCCCGCGCCACTGGCCACCAGATCAAACCTACGGTACAGTTCCGGCAGAAAGAAGCCCAACAGATACAAGCCTAAACTGGCGATCGCCATACTCCAAGCTAGCAAGTTCGTCAGCATTCCCAGTCCTCAGCAAGATAACGGCACACCGACAAGGCGGTATCAACCTTCTACCATACACCCCGCTGAATTTATCTCCGCTAGAGTTTATTCTTTGTCGAACTCTTGAGCCACTCCTGAAATCAACCCTAGACTGAGCTATGCTCAATAAACTGCCTGCAAAAAATTTTTTCGCTCAAGGTGACATATTCACCCCAGATCTGCCAGTATTAGCCCATGGAGCTTCAAGGTAACCTGCTATGATTAGCCTAAGAATTTATACCTAGTTCATGCCTAAGTTGATATTCAATTCATTGACTTGAGTCTATTGACACTACTATTTTTGGTTCTAAAAATTTTCTTTTGGCGGAGTAAAGGAGTTGCTTGTGGCAAATCGGCCAGTGATGGAGTTTAGCGGACGTCCATTCCACTTCATTGGCATTGGCGGTATTGGGATGTCAGCCCTTGCCTACATTCTGGCCAAAAAGGGCTTTAGGGTGTCTGGATCCGATTTGCGTCCCAATCGTTTGACCGAGCAACTGGCTGAGTTAGGTGTGCGGATTTTTATTGGCCAGAGTGCTGCTAACTTTGAAACGTATCCCTTCACCCCACTCCCTCAGGTCATTTGCTCCACCGCCATTCGCAGCGATAACCCTGAATATCAAGCGGCTCAACACTTAGGCTGTCCAATCTTTCACCGTTCCGATGTACTGGCGGCACTGATGCACCGCAGCCAAAGTATTGCCGTTGCCGGTACCCACGGTAAGACAACCACCAGCAGTATGATTGCCTATTTGCTGTTACAGGCTGGGCTAGATCCAACAATTATTGTTGGGGGGGAAGTGGCGGCATGGCAGGGCAACGCCCGTGTGGGTCAAAGTCCTTACCTTGTGGCTGAAGCTGATGAGTCTGATGGCTCCCTGCGCAAATTCCATCCCCATATTGGCGTCATTACTAATATTGAACTTGACCACCCCGATCACTACAATTCCCTTGAAGAGGTGGTGGCCACGTTTCAGCAGTTTGCTACTCAAGCAGACATTGTGATTGCCTGTGCCGATTGTCCAAATATCCGCGATCGCCTGCATCATCCGCGCCTGTTGACCTATAGTCTGCAACGGCAAGCAGGGGTGGACTACTGTGTGGATCATATTCAATACACCTCTGAGGGGACGACGGCACGGATTTGGGAGCGGGGCACCTCCCTTGGAATTTTGCAACTGAATGTTTTGGGTGCCCACAACCTGCAAAATGCCCTAGCGGTGATTGCAGTGGGACGGTATCTCGGCATTGACTTTGCCACCATTGCTGCTGCTCTTTTAGAGTTTCGCGGTGCCCGCCGCCGCTTTGAAGAACGGGGACAGGTGAATGGAATTCGCTTCATTGATGACTATGCCCACCATCCCAGTGAAATTATGGCTACCCTAGAGGCAGCCCGCCTCCAAGTGGGTACTCAAGCCCCTTGGCAACGGATCGTGGCGGTGTTTCAACCCCACCGCTATAGCCGTACCCAAATCTTTCTCGAGGCCTTTGGCCAGTGCTTCAGCGCCGCGGATCACGTGATCTTCACGGATATCTATAGTGCCGGCGAACCCAATCCCGGCACCATTAGTGGTGCCGATGTTGCCACCTGTGCCCGTCAGTATCATGCTTCAGTGGATTACTGCCCCACCTTTGAAGCGGTACAAACTCGCTTGGCGCATCTGCTGCAGCCGGGCGACTTGGTCATCTTCCTTGGGGCTGGCAACCTCAATCAACTGATTCCGTCTGTCATGGCGGATCAGGAACAATTCAGTGTCTCTCCCCTCACTGAGGCGATCGCCCTATGACCTTGGCCTGCTTGCCCCAAACCCAGTGCCCCCTACAACGTCAAGTCTCCCTAGCGGGCTTAACCACCCTCAACGTCGGTGGCTGTGCCGAATGGTTTGTGGAACCGCGTACGATTGCTGAACTGCAAGCGGCCTATACTTGGGCACAGGAGGAGGCACTGCCGATTACGGTTTTGGGGGCAGGGTCTAATCTGCTGGTGAGCGATCGCGGTGTGCCGGGGCTAGTGATCTCCACTAAGCATCTGCGCTATCTCACAACTGATCTAGAGACGGGACAACTGACGGTGGGTGCAGGCTATCCCTTGCCCAAGTTGGCTCACCAGAGTGCCAAACTCGGCTGGCGTGGTCTGGAGTGGGTTGTTGGCATCCCCGGCACCGTTGGAGGGGCAGTGGTGATGAATGCCGGTGCCCATGGCGGCTGTACAGCGGAGCGGCTGGTGTCAGTAGTGATTTTAGAACCCGATGGCACGTTGGCAGTGGTGTCGGCACGGGAGTTGGGCTATGGCTACCGCACATCGAGTCTTCAGGATACGCAGCGCTTGGTCCTGCAAGCCACATGGCAGTTGGAACCCGGCCATGATCCTGCCCAAGTGAAAGCAGATACCCAAAAACACCTGAGCGATCGCCTGCGGACGCAGCCCTACGATTTCCCCAACTGTGGCAGTGTCTTCCGCAATCCCCAAGGGTGGACAGCGGGTTGGCTAATTGAGCAAACGGGCCTGAAGGGCTACCAGATTGGACATGCCCAAGTTTCCCAAAAACACGCCAACTTTATCCTTAACTGTGGTGGTGCAACGGCCATGGATGTCTATCATCTGATCCGCTATGTGCAAACTGCTGTGGCCGATCGCTGGGCGGTGTGGCTGCACCCGGAAGTAAAGCTGATTGGCGACTTTGCCTAGGGTCTATGGCCATTACCCTCTGCATGATTGTGCGGGATGAGGCGGCACGCTTACCCCAGTGCCTAGCCAGTGTTGCCGGCGTTGTTGATGAGGCAGTAATTGTGGATACGGGGTCGCAGGATGAAACGGTGGCGATCGCCCGCGCTTGGGGGGCACAGGTCTATGAAATTCCTTGGCAAGATGATTTTGCCGCTGCCCGCAATGTTGCTTTAGGGTATGTGACCACTGAGTGGGTCTTAGTTTTGGATGCTGATGAAACCCTCACCCCTGCCTTTGCTGCTTTGCTGCCCCAAATTTGCCAGCAACCCAACTGGCTGGTGGTGACCTTGCTGCGGCAGGAACTGGGTGTCATTCCCCCCTATACGCCCGTAGCGCGTCTCTTTCGCCGTCATCCCGCCATCTCCTTTCAGCGCCCCTACCACGAAACCATTGATGACAGCGTTTTGGCGCTACAACAGCGAGAACCCCATTGGCAAATTGGTCATGTCAATGGTGTTGCCATTGTCCACAGTGGCTATCTGGGCGACCAGCGGCAGCAAAAGCAGGAACGGGCTGAGCGGATCATGCGTCACCACCTTGAGCAGCACCCTGAGGATGCCTACCTGTGGAGTAAATTAGCCGGTGTATATCTGGCTAGGGGCGACTGGGAGCAGGCTCAGCAGTGTTTAGAACAGGGCTTAAAGACTGAGATACTTCCGCCAGCGATCGCCCATGAACTTTACTATCAGCAAGGGAATCTCTACGCTGAGCGCGGGGAGTGGCAAGCGGCAATTGCCGCCTATGAAATGGCTCTAGGGACGCCCACCCCTGAGGTGATGCATCTTGCTACCTATCTGCGGCTGGCGGAAGCCCAAAAGCAATTAAAACGCTGGGGGCATGCCCTGGCCACCTACGATCGCCTGCAAAGGTTAGATCCGACCTGTGCCTTGGCCTATCAAAACCAGGGGGCACTGCTGCTGCGTCTAGGACAGGTCAGTGCCGGCCTTGACAAACTACGTCAAGCCATTGTCCTGCTGCGGGATCAAAATCCGGCGGAAGCCCAGCGCCTCACCCAAGAACTCCAAGCAATGGGATTCCTCTCACCCAGCTGGAAGAGTTCATAAAGTCTTTTGGATGAGGGGAGTTGTCCGTACCCGTTGCTGAATTGCCTCATCCCAAGGTTCTTGACCGGTCAACGACAGGCGCTCAATCAGGAGTCTCTGACCACCAGAGCGCAGAATCACATTGCCGCAGGTAATACAGGTCATACATTGACAAATTTGGCCCTAGGGCAGGGAACAGGAGGAGGGGTTTGGGTGGAGAGTGCAAATTACGCCAGAGGCTCCGAAGAGCTGCGGCTCAACTTTGACAAACCGGGATTTTGACAAAGTGGGATGGCAATAGGACCCTATCAAACATCCTGCGTACCATTGCGCCAATCATTCCTTTGGCGGTAGGCACAGACACCAAAATCCAGGGCTCAGTGGGGAAAGGCTGGGCGATCATCCCAACCAGATGGGCCAACCAGATGGGCGTTGTTCTCAGATAGCCAGCAGCGGGCCGTCAATGGGGCGAGAATAGGCTTGCTCAAGGGTTCCTGCATAGCCGGAGGGTGGCTTTGCGCTCG
>NZ_JACOMP010000028.1:0-12882 GCF_014466085.1 Thermosynechococcus sp. OHK43 | reverse complement strand
GTGCTGTGATCTCCACCTGTTGCAGCAAAATCAAATCCTGCGCTTTTATCGCGGCGGTTACCAGTTTCACCAAGGGATTCCCCTGAGTCACGGGGCCGAGGTGATCCAGCGTGAGTTGGATTTGGATCAACATACCTCATGGGCAAAGTGGCGGCAGTTATCGAGTCTTTGGCAGCAGCACTGTGGCGATCGCCCCGTCTGGCAAGACTTCACCAGCTTTGCAGAAACCGCCTTGGACTTTACAGAACTCCTGAGTAAAATTCCCCCCCACCTTAACCTCTTTCGCCGTGAGGACAGTCCTTGGGATGCCGCCTTCATGCTCTACAGCAGTCTAGCCTTTCACCGTGCCCGCAGTGGCAGCAACCGCTAAGCTAGAAACAGAAGTCTGCTCGTGCGAGTATTTGTGCTGCACCGACTCCAACAAGCAATTAAAAACGATCTCATTGCCGGTCTGCTGGTGGTGATCCCGCTAGCAACGACGATTTGGCTATCGATTTCTGTTTCCAGTTGGGTCCTGGATCTCCTCACCCGTATTCCCAAGCGAGTGAACCCTTTCAAAACCTGGCACCCCCTGCTGGTGGATTTGCTCAATGTAGCCGTGGGGATTGTTGTGCCCTTAACAGGCATCTTGCTCATTGGCTTGATGGCGCGCAATATCTTTGGCCAGTGGCTGTTGAACACCGGTGAGAGCATTCTCCAGCGCATTCCCTTGGCGGGCACAACCTATAAAGTGCTGCAACAACTCCTAGAGACGATTCTGCGGGACTCGCGCGATCGCTTTCGCCGTGTGGTGCTCGTAGAATACCCACGTCCGGGCTTGTGGGCCGTGGCCTTTGTCACTGGCACAGTTAATGGTTCATTGCAAACGGTCTTTTCCGAGCCAATGTTGAGTCTATTTATCCCCTCCTCCCCTAACCCCACCACCGGTTGGTATGTGATTGCCAGTGAGCGGGAGGTGCGAGATTTGGATATTTCGATCGAGGACGCCTTTAAGCTAATTATTTCTGGAGGGATTGTTACACCGGGAACGGTGCCAACTTCGACGTTGCCCCCCACCACTGCTCTAGTACCCTAAGAACTTGTTTTGAGGATTAACCCATGATTACTGCTCGTCGTGTTGCTCGTGAATTGGCTTTGCTGAGTGGGGCTCAAGTGTTACGCCAACCAAAACTGCTGGATGAAAGCGACTGCCGCAGTTTGATCTTGATGGCCGTACGTACGCTGGCGAGTGATGTGCGCGATACCCTCGAACAGGCGGGCACCGAACTTAGTGAAAGTCAACGACTGCTCCGCCACAGTGAACTCCTGTTGCCCCACCTCGAAAAGGCACAGATGGTGCTTCAGGATGCCCTTCAGCGGGCGGAAAAGGGCTTGAACAAAATAGGCACTGCTTTGGATTTACCTGAGATCCTCTACTTTGCCCATCAGGAGGAAGTTCAGGCCTACGCGATCGCCATCCTCCGCTGTTTACAGCGATACCAAACAGAGATTGAAGAACTGGTAAATCGCTCAATGGTGGATTGGCAATTGGAGCGGCTGACGCAGCTAGATCGTGCCATTATTGAAATTGCTGTCGTCGAAATGCGTTACCTTGAAGTCGCTAAGCAGGTGGCAATTAACGAGGCCATCGAACTGGCCAAACGCTATAGCGATGAGGGCAGCCACCGCTTTATCAATGGCGTGCTGCGGCGGATTAGCGAAGCCCTTAACACGGCTCAGGCAGCCACCGGTAACTGAAAGGACTGCCACAATTGCTGCCGCCCCAACTCCACGTCCTCAGGCCGGCATTGCCAGTGGGGATGGGCACTCATGACTAAACTTTCGAGGGTTTCGCGATCAAAAAGATGCCAAACGGGGGCACCGTCAACAGGGTGAGCGATCGCCAGCAGATTTTCAGCGACACAGTGAATTTCTAAGCAGGTGGCCGCCCGCTGAATTTGCAACTGCTGCCCCGGTTGGAGCGATCGCACCGCCGCCATGATCTCCCGCAGCTCAGAGATGCTCTGGACGCAGACTCCTGGAATGGCCACCCGCCGCTGGGGATCTCCATTGACTTGCAGCCAATAATGACGGCTGGGATCAATTCCCAAAAGCCAAGGATCAACATCATCTAAGCGATAACGGGGCGCCAAGGAGAGTCCGTGCATCATCTATCTATTTCCTCAATCACAGTATCTATATCTGGCGATCGCTAGGGATCACGCCTCCCTTATGTAGTGTGATAAGTCTTCTTTATTTAATCAATCAAAGTTAATAATGCTTAATTTTCTGCTAATACTTGTTAACAAAACCCCGTCTTACCCTCAGGGAGATCACAGTTTTGTTACGGCAGTTACAGTGACTCCAGGGAAAATTGGTTAAAATAAGGTTAAAAATAGGTTAACGCCTGCGGGCAAAGGATAGATGAGCAATGGATAAATACGAAAAATACGAATTTTTATATCCCCACAGCCGTTACCGCGGTGAGTTTACACCTGAAAACTTTTTATTTGATGCCAACTTGCAGGAATTTGCGACCCGCGTGAGCTACATTGCCAGCCTCGAAAACAGCGGCAAACTCTCCCCTCAGGAAGCCTATAAGCAAATTAAAAATCTCTGGAAAGAATTAAAAGCCAGCAAAAAATGTTTGCTAGATACCCCACCCGCTAGCTAAGCTTGCAGGCGATGGAGCGTCTCTCGAATCAGTTCTGCCGGTACCCGATCGCAAATTTCCCCATGGCCAATGGCGGTGGGGAGAATAAACCGTACATTTTGCGCCTGCACCTTCTTGTCGTGCTGTAGGAGTGCCAGTAGTCCCTCCACATCAAAGTGGGCGGGAATCGTTGTTGGCAGCTTTGCTTTGAGAATCAGTGCCCGTTGGGCAGCGGCGGCTTCTGCGGACCAATACCCCAACGCCACAGCCAGTTCCCCAGCGGCAATCATACCAATGGCCACCGCCTCGCCGTGGTTCAAAAGACGATAGTTGCCCATACTTTCAAGGGCATGGCCAATCGTATGCCCATAATTCAAAATGGCACGCAGCCCCGCTTCCCGCTCATCCTTGCTAACCACATCCACCTTCGCTTGGCAGGAACGCTGCAGGACTTGGAGCAACTGCTCAGAGGGCAGAGCACCCATGCGATCCAAGCGCGGCAACTGACTCAGCAAATGAAATAGCTCAGCATCCCAAATGACGCCGTACTTAATCACCTCTGCCATACCCGCACGAAATTCTCGCGGGGGCAGGGTTGCCAAAACATCGGGATCAATGACCACAAGACGGGGTTGATGAAAGGCACCAATGAGATTTTTGCCTTGGGGATGGTTTACCCCTGTTTTGCCGCCAATGGCCGCATCCACCATCGCCAACAGACTGGTGGGAATCTGAACCACAGCAATTCCCCGCAGCCATGTCGCTGCCGCAAAACCAGTCATGTCGCCAATGACGCCACCGCCAAGGGCAAAGAGGGTGGAACCCCGCTCTAAACGCTGACTCAGGGCAGCATCATAAATCTTTTCAACAGTTCTGAGGGTTTTGTAGCGTTCCCCCGCCGGTAGGATACAGGGGGTAACCTGCCAGCCCCCTTGCGTTAATGCCTCTTGCACATCCGTGCCGTAGTGCCGCCAAATTTGTGGATTAGAAACGATGAGGGCAGGTGCTTTCGGGGTCAAGGGCGTATATGCGGCCAAAAGGGCAGGCAACTGCCGCCGGGTGTTGGCACCAATGGCAATCCAGTAGGAGTGCTCACCAAGGGGAACGGGAATCAGTCTTGTCATTGTAGGATTTGCGGGGGACATCGACACTGAGTATTTTCAATGTATTTTCAATCGTCACTGCCGGGGCGGGGAAAGGCTGGCCTCGCTTGCCAAGGCGCAAAAAATGGCAAAAGCAGCAGGGCTGGTAGGGCAGCGCCAATTGTAAAGAGAAAAAAGAGTGGCCACCCCATCATTTCCGCCGCTTTACCCGCAGGGGCCGCCAGGATATCCCGACTAAAAGCAAAGAGACTGGAGAGCAGCGCATACTGTGTTGCACTAAATTGGGGGTTGCAAAGACTCATTAAAAGAGCCGTTAGAGCAGCGATCGCCAGCCCTGCACAGAAGTTATCAACACTAATGGCAGCCACCATCACTGTTGGATTGGCACCGGCATTGGCCAAAATAAAGTAGGAGATATTGCTAGAAGCTTGCAATCCCCCCATAATCCACAGGGCACGGTGAATACCAATTTGACTGATGGCCGCTCCCCCGACAAGGGCGCCAACGATGGTGGCAATCAGCCCCACCCCCCCTTGTACGGCGCCAATTTGGGTTTGGCTAAAGCCCTGCTGCAACAGGAAAGGGGTCATCATATTGCCCGTGAGGGCATCCCCCAAGCGATAGAGGCAGATAAAGAGCAAAATAATCAGCCCCGTTCCCCAGCCGTAGCGCTGGAAAAAATCAAGGAAGGGTCGAGTGACTGCCTGTGCCAATGACGGCGGAGCCGGGGGATGCACCTCTGGTTCCGGTGCCCAAAAAGTAGTGACCATGCCCACCACCATTAGCAGCGCCATCAGGGCGTAAACCACTGGCCAGGGCAGTTGATCCGCAAGGATCAAGGCTAGGGAACCGGTGACCAAAAGCGCAATGCGATAGCCAAGGACATAAATACCCGCACCTGCTCCCATTTCAAGGGGTTCGAGGACATCGGCACGGTAGGCATCCACAGCAATATCTTGACTGGCGCTCAAGAAGGCAATGGCGAAGGCATTTATCGCCAACAGCTGCAGGCTCCCCCTGGGATCCTGCACCGCCATCAGGGCGATCGCCCCCAACAGGAGCACCTGAATCAGTAGTAACCAGCCCCGCCGCCGTCCCAAAAAGGGAATCCTATAGCGATCCAGCAAGGGGGACCAGAGAAACTTCAGGGAGTAGGGCAACCCCACAAGGCTAAAGAGGCCAATGGCCGTCAAGTCAATGCCCTCAACGGTCATCCATGCTTGCAGCGTTCGGCTGGTGAGAAACAGCGGCAACCCTGACGAAAAACCTAACAAGAGCAGTGCCGCCATTTTGCGACTTTGAAAAACCCGTAGGACTGCGCCGATTCCCGCCATTCATTTCGTTCCACTGCTTGAGACTTGCCCTAGTGTAGAGCAAAAGCGGCAGTGACCTAAAGACCACTGACCTAACTGATGCGGCTAGGGCGAAAAGCAGGCCGGCACGTGTCCAGGGAAACAGGAACAGGTTCAACGTGCCAAATCTCCTTGCAGTACTCGGCAATCGTGCGATCGCTGGAGAATTTGCCCATGCGCGCCACATTGAGAATAGACATCTGTGTCCAGTGGCTCTTATTGCGGAAGGCTTGGGCTGCCCGCTGTTGACAGTCCACATAGGATTGGTAGTCCGCCAAGAGCATATATGGATCCTCATTGAGCAGGGAACTGACAATCGGTTCAAATAGCCCCGGCTCACGTGGATTGAAGTAGTTGGAAATCAGGCTGTCAATTACCTTCTTGAGCATTGGGTTGCTGTTGTAGTACTCGCGGGGATTGTAGCCTTCCGCTTTCAGGCTCATCACCTCTTGCGCTGTCAGACCAAAAAGGAAAAAGTTCTCTGCCCCCACCTCTTGGCGGATTTCCACATTTGCACCATCCAGCGTCCCAATTGTCAGGGCGCCATTGAGAGCAAACTTCATATTCCCAGTGCCAGAGGCCTCTTTCCCAGCGGTAGAGATCTGCTCCGAAAGATCGGCAGCGGGATAGACCATTTCACCCAGGGAGACGGAGTAGTTGCTGAGGAACACCACTTTGAGGCGACCATTCACATCGCTGTCGTGGTTGACCATATCGGCCACAGAATTGATCAGCTTGATGATCATCTTGGCCATGAAGTAGCCGGGAGCTGCCTTGCCGCCAAAAATAAATGTGCGCGGTTGAATGTCAATGCTGGGGTTGGCCTTAATTTGTTCGTAGAGCGTAATGATGTGGAGGACAGCCAAATGTTGACGTTTGTACTCGTGGATGCGCTTAATTTGAATGTCAAAGAGGGAGTAGGGATCCACCTCGATTTGGTTGTTGCGCCAGATGTACTCCGCCAAGCGCTCTTTGTTGGCTTGTTTGATTTGTTGCCACTTCGCCTGAAAAGCAGGATCGGTCGCGTAGGGTTCTAGGCCGCGCAGGTCGTCAAGGTGGGTAATCCAGCGATCGCTCTGCAGCGTTTCGGTAATCAGACTGGCCAAGCGGGGATTACTCATCAGGAGCCAACGGCGGGGGGTAATGCCATTGGTTTTGTTCTGGAACTTGTTTGGGTACATCTCATAGAAGTCCCGCATCAGCTCCTGTTTGATCAGCTCTGTGTGCAGTTCTGCCACTCCATTGACCGTATGGCTGCCAACACAGGCCAGATGTGCCATGCGCACCTGCTTGGGATAACCTTCCTCAATCAGGGACATCCGTGCCAACCGCGCGGTATTGCCAGGGTAGCGCAGGCGAACCTCATTTAGAAAGCGGTAGTTAATCTCGTAAATGATTTCCAAGTGGCGTGGTAGCAGTTGACCAAAGAGATCCACCGACCAGCGTTCAAGGGCTTCCGCCAGCAGCGTGTGGTTGGTATAGGCAAAAGTGCGCTGGGTGATGTGCCACGCTTTTTCCCACGTCAGTTGGTACTCATCCACCAGCAATCGCATCAGTTCAGCCACAGCAATGGCGGGGTGGGTATCATTGAGCTGAATGGCCACCTTGTCGGGGAAGGCATCAAAGCTAGTGTGCCGACGCAAGTAGAGGCGGATAATGTCCTGCAACGAACAGGCGACAAAGAAATACTGTTGCCGCAGCCGCAATTCTTTCCCCTGGGGGGTGTTGTCGTTGGGGTAGAGGACCTTCGAGATGTTCTCACTAAAGGTTTTTTCAGAGACTGCTTGGGTGTAGTCCCCCGCGTTAAACACCTGAAGGTTGAAGTCTTGGGCTGCACGGGCACTCCACAGACGGAGCGTATTCACCGTATTTTTGCCATAGCCGGGAATTGGCGTATCGTAGGGCGTGCCAAAAACGGTAGTGCTGGGGATCCAACGGACACGGTAGTGCCCTTGGGCATCGGTGTAGGCTTCAGTGTGACCGCCAAACTTAACTTCAACGTTGTAATCCGGACGGGCAATCTCCCAAGGGTTGCCAAAGCGCAACCAGTTGTCGGGGACTTCGTGCTGCCAGCCATTGGTGATAATTTGCTCGAAAATGCCAAACTCGTAGCGAATGCCGTAGCCAACAGCGGGAATTTCAAGGGTCGCGAGAGAGTCGAGGAAACAAGCCGCCAAGCGTCCTAAACCGCCATTGCCTAGCCCCGGTTCCGGTTCGCGCTCCATCAGTTCATTGAGGTCAAGGCCAAAATCGGCCATTGCCTGTTTCGTTTGCTCGTAGAGGCCGACGTTAATCAGGTTGTTCAGGAGCAAGCGACCAATGAGAAACTCTGCCGACAGGTAATAGACCACCTTGGCATCCTGCTCAAAATAGGTTTGGGCGGTTTTAATCCGCCGATGCAGCAGGCGATCGCGCACCGTGTAGGCCAGGGCCATGAAGTAATCGTAGGGCGTGGCAAACATGGCATCCTTGCCCTGGATGTAGTGGAGATTATCAACAAAGGCGCGCTTCAGGGTTTGCACTGTCATCCCTGTGCGATCGCTCTCGATATACAAATCGCAGTGTTCGTCGTTGGCAGTAGGGTGGGTGTGGGAAACCGAATGAACAGGATAACCGTTAGGAGTGTCGGGATTATTCATGAAAACTGTGGCTCTGCAGGAATCGGAAATAACTTAACTTAAGGCTAATACAGATTTGTGAAATGTACATTAGATTACCACTGCGGGAATTTTAATAATTGATTTATCCGCCTTTACATTTTTTTAATCTTCTCAAAGGGTCCCCGAAGGGCTTGGACAATCCCTAGTCAAACCAACCAATTTCCGCATCCCCAAGGGAAGAGGCATTGGGATTGGGGGTAGGAATTTCATTGACAAGGGGCTTAAATCCCACCTCCTCAAAACGGTAGGGCTGAGGGGCAGTGAGTTGGCGAATGACTGCCTTGGCCTCTTCAAATTTGGCTTCTAGGGCTTGATGGCGGGTTTGGAGTTCCTGAAGCGCGGTGTCGAGCGCTTGGGCGCGATCGCGCCACCTTTGTAATTCCTGTTGCAGTTGTTCTATCTGGGCGCTGTGAGCAGTTTTCTCAGCTTCTACGGCTGCTAAGGCTGCTTTGAGGGTGGCCAGTTCTTGCTCTAGTTCTGCCTTGGTGGGCTGATGACGACTCCGCTTGCTGGAGGCTGGACGCTGCTTAGCGACCTCTTGCCGCAGTAAATCGCTGAGATTTTGGGGTTCCATCAAAGGATGAAATTACTGGCACAACAACCGTCTTTCCCCTACTGATTTTTGCATAAAATTCGCACTGATAGGATATAATCGCTTGGAATTCTTTTGGCTGTGAGAGTGAAATATGCTAGCCTTGACCACAACGCCGCTGACCACAGAGCAGGCACATCTCAAGATTCAGGGGGGCTATCGGTTAGCGGGTGAGGTGAGGATTAGCGGAGCCAAGAATTCAGCATTAGTCTTGATGGCGGGGGCACTCCTAGCAGCGGATACAACGATTCTCCGTGCCGTGCCTGATCTAGCAGATATTCGCCGCCTGGGGGAAATTCTACAATCATTGGGGGTCAAGGTACAACGCTTTGGGAGTGAGGCGATCGCCATTGATGCCACAGCACTAAATACCAACGATCCCCCCTATACCCTAGTCAGCCAACTGCGGGCAAGTTTTTTTGTCATTGGTCCTTTGGTGGCGCGGTTGGGTGTTGCCCGCGTCCCCTTGCCAGGGGGGTGCGCCATTGGTGCCCGTCCGGTGGAACTGCATGTGCGTGGTCTGCAAGCAATGGGTGCCGAAGTTACGATCGATCATGGGGTTGTCACCGCCAGTGCGGCCAAACTTAAAGGAACACGGATTTACTTGGACTATCCCAGCGTCGGTGCCACCGAAACATTAATGATGGCCGCCACCCTTGCCGAGGGGGAAACCACGATTGAAAATGCTGCCCAAGAACCCGAAGTGGTGGATTTGGCCAACTTCTGTATCACGATGGGGGCCAAAATCTATGGCGCCGGCACCAATTCGATCACGATTGTTGGGGTGGATCGCCTCCACGGCACTGAATACGAAATCATCCCCGATCGCATTGAAGCGGGTACATTTCTGTTGGCAGCTGCTGTCACCCGCTCGGCCATTACTCTTGCACCTGTGATTCCCAGCCACCTGACCCCTGTGGTTGCCAAACTCGAAGAGATGGGAGCGAAGATTGAATTTCCCGATCCCACCCGTGCCTGCTTCACCCCTGCCCAGTGCTATCGTGCCACCGACATTGAAACGCTCCCCTACCCCGGCTTTCCCACGGATATGCAGGCGCTGATGATGACGTTGCTGGCGATCAGTGAGGGCAATAGTTTAGTCAGTGAAACCGTGTTTGAAAATCGCTTTGGCCATGTGGCTGAACTGAATCGCATGGGTGCCGATATTCGCGTCAAGGGGAATCACGCTGCCATTCGCGGGGTGCCCCATCTTTCCGGTGCACCGGTAACAGGTACGGATTTGCGCGCCACAGCGGCTTTAGTTGTTGCTGGACTGGCTGCCCACGGCGAAACCCACGTCTATGGCTTGCAGCACTTAGATCGGGGCTACTGGCAAATCGAAGCCAAATTGCGGGGTTTGGGCGCACAGCTAGAGCGCTATGTTCCCAGTACAGTTCCTTCTCCAGTTTTGTAGGCCGGCCTTGGGGGCAATCACGATCTCGTTTCCCATCCCCCCTGTCCATTGCGCCATCACCTTCCTGAGCACTTCAGCCACGGTGGGCGTCCAATACTCCCAAGCACCTAGGGGTAGGGCCAATGCCCCCCAATAGGCACCAAAAAGACAGCTTAAGAGCAAAGCAGCACTGGGTTGGTGTTTGCTGACAATTTGATGGGCCAGTTCTAAGTCCCAAGGGGCGATCGCCAAGGCATAGCGGAGCATGTCTCCTCTCTGGGGGGGGACAGGCAAAGGCTCAGGTGCCCAAGCTGCTTCTAGGTACTCATGGAGCAGGGTCTGAATCTCCTGCACCCCTTCGGGGACTGAAACCAAAGGTTGATCCCATGATGCCAACAACTGTGGCAGCTGAACTGGCCACTCCCCTTGGTCAGGGGCTAACCATTGGTGGGGCAATGCCTGCGCTAAATTGCCCTTCTCTTTAGCGAGCCCCCATAGGAGTCCAAGGAGGGCGCCGCGAAACTGCTCATAGACCCCACCTCTGACCATTACACGGGTTGTTTTTGACCAACGACAGCATAGAAGGGATCGATAAATCCCAGCCAAGACCAAGGGCGAGGCAGATGCGTTTCGATCACCTTGAGGGCAGGAATGCTGTTGATATAGGTTTGCACCAACTGCACGCGATCGCCCTCGTTACCCTCACGCCACGCCCGAATCGCTTTTTCAAAAAACATGCGATTCGAGAAGCTGACAATAACTACCCCTTGGGGCTTAAGGATGCGGGCAATTTCCGTAAAAGTTGCCTCAGGATATTGGAGGTACTGCACCGACACCGCCATCAACACGGCATTAAAACTGGCATCCTCTAGGGGTAAGGCCAACTCTTCATTGAGATTCTGAACAAAATAACGATCCAGCCGGGGGTTGCGGGCTAGCTCCGCCGCATTCATCCCATGCCCCACCACTTCCTGAAAGGATAGCTCTGGCGGCAGATGGGAGACCCAACTACTCATTAGGTCCAAGACTCGCATCTGCGGCTGCAAGTATTGACGGTAGAGATCCGTAAGGCGGGCCAGAAAGAAATCATCCACATGGGTGACAAAGCGCGGTGCTGCATAAAAGAGGTCATCACTACGGCTGTCCAATTTCGTCCGCTGGTGGGGATTGAGAATCATGGGGCTAACTGCTGAGCAATCTCCTTTTGAAGATAACGAACAACCTCGGTTAAGGGGAGGGTGGATTTCGCCCCTGTTGCCCGGATGATGAGTTCCACTTCCCCATGGGCGATCGCCCGTCCTGTCACCAGTCGATAGGGAATGCCAATCAAATCCGCATCTTTGAATTTCACCCCTGCCCGCTCATCGCGATCGTCGAGGAGCACCTCAATCCCTGCCGCCTGAAGCTGCTCGTAAAGATCAGTGGCCGCCTGCATTTGCTGCGCATCCTCAATGTTGGGCACAACAATAATCACCTGATAGGGGGCGATCGCCAGCGGCCAGATAATCCCTTGGGCGTCGTGGTGCTGCTCCACCGCCGCCTGTGCCAAGCGGGAAATGCCGATGCCGTAGCAACCCATCACCAGAGGCACCTCTTCCCCCTGCTCATTGGTGTAGGTGGCCTTCATTGCCTCAGAATACTTGGTGCCCAACTGGAAAATATGGCCAATTTCAATGCCCCGTGCCGTTTCTAGGTGCTGCGTTGGATCATGGCAGGCGCGATCGCCCGCCTGGGCTTTGCGAACATCGGCAATAATTGCTGGCAAGGGACAGGATTTGCCCCAGTTCACCCCCACCCGATGCTGTTGATCGCGATTGGCTCCCGTAATAAATCGCTTTAACTCCACCACGGTGCGATCGGCAATGCGAATCCACTGGGGAATAATTTGGGAATCGGCCTTAATAACGGCATCTTCTAAATCAGGGCCAATGTAACCAAAGGGAATGGGGGTGGCTGCCCACTCTTGGGCTGTATTGGCATCTGCCAGCCGCAGATCCAGCAGTTTTGTTGCCCCGTAGTTGGGCGCAAGGGAAGTGAGGGTGTTGTGCAGCTTGACGCTGTTCACCTCTTGATCGCCGCGAATACTCACCAGCACAAGACCCACTCGCCCATTATCGAAGACTGCTCGATAGAGGACATTTTTCACAATTTGCGTAGGATGGCACTGCAACTGCTCAACCAGGGCATCAATCGTCGCTGCATTGGGGGTATCCAGCGTCGCCACCTTTTTGTAGGTTGTCGGCACTGCGTCAGGGGGGAGCGAGACGGCCTTTTCCACATTGGCGGCATATTGGCCGTCAGCCGTATAGAGCACCTCATCTTCGCCGGCGGCAGCCAGTACCATAAACTCATGGGAACCCGATCCGCCAATCGCACCCGAATCGGCCTCCACGGCTCGAAACCTCAGGCCACAGCGCTGCAGAATACGACTATAGGTGTCGTACATCACCTGGTAGGTTTCCTTGAGACTAGCCACATCGGCATGGAAGGAGTAGCCGTCCTTCATAATGAATTCCCGTCCCCGCATTAGGCCAAATCGCGGGCGAATCTCATCGCGAAATTTCGTTTGAATTTGGTACAGGTGCACGGGCAACTGACGATAGGAGCGAATCAAGTCCTTGGCGAGGGCAGTGATCACCTCCTCATGGGTAGGCCCCAGTCCCAACTGCCGCTCAGCGCGATCGGTGAGGGAAAACATAATCCCTTCGGCTTTGGTATAGGTGTCCCAACGACCCGATTCTTGCCACAGTTCAGCAGGTTGCAATTGCGGCAGCAAACATTCCAAGGCGCCACTGCGGTTCATTTCTTCACGAACAATTGCACTCACTTTTTGCAACACTCGCCACATCAAAGGCAGATAGCTATAGATGCCACTGGCAATCCGCCGAATATATCCCGCCCGCAGCAATAATTTGTGGCTGGGAATTTCTGCTTCCGCTGGATCATCGCGGAGGGTAACAAAGAGCATTTGGGAGAGGCGCATACCTGGGCTATCGATACTGCACAGAGCCTCTATTTTACGATGACCAGCGATCCCTAGGGGGTAGGCGTTGGTTCAGGTTCCGCTGGTGGAGGTTGAACAGGTGTGGGCGTAGGGACAACGGTAGCGCCAGGTGTTGGTGAAGGACTGGCAGGGGCAGGGGCAACGGG
>NZ_JACOMP010000027.1:0-2629 GCF_014466085.1 Thermosynechococcus sp. OHK43 | reverse complement strand
GATCAAAGATGAGTTGCGCCAAATCCTCAATGGAGTAAATGTCGTGGTGGGGCGGCGGTGAGATCAAAGACACCCCCGGCTTGGAGCGCCGCAGCATGGCAATGTAGGGGCTGACTTTGCTGCCCGGCAGTTGCCCCCCTTCCCCCGGTTTCGCCCCCTGGGCAATCTTAATTTCAATTTGCTGGGCATTGATCAAATACTCGGGGGTGACGCCAAAGCGACCGGAGGCTACCTGTTTAATTGCTGAGCTAGCGGTATCGCCATTGCGCAAGCCCCGCAGATGGGGAAATTGGGGAGAGTGCCCCTGGGCATCCACATCCGTGAGCACTTGAAAACGAATGGGATCTTCACCGCCCTCGCCGGAGTTGGATTTGGCGCCGAGGCGGTTCATGGCGATCGCTAGCACCTCATGCGCTTCCCGCGAGAGGGCCCCCAAAGACATCCCCCCCGTACAGAAGCGTTTGACAATTTCACTGGCGGGTTCAACCTCCTCTAGGGGAATACTGGGGCGATCGCTTTGGAAGTCTAATAGATCCCGCAGTGCTGTGGGTACCCGACCGGTGAGTTGGCGACGATAGACCTCGTAATGGTCATAGCTATTGCTACTCACCGCCTTGTGGAGTGCCTTGGCCATCTCCGGATTATTCATGTGGTACTCGCCACCGGGACGGAATTGGACAAAGCCAAAGTTCTCCAGTTTCTTGGCGGTGAGTTCGGGGAAGGCCTTGTGGTGAAAGGCAATTGTTTCTTGAGCCAAGTCTTGGAGGGTAAGACCCCCCACCCGCGACGTGGTGCCAACGAAGGCCTTCTTGAGCAGGTCATCGCCAATGCCAATGGCCTCAAAAATTTGGGCACCGCGGTAACTAGCAATCAAAGAGATGCCCATCTTGGAGAGGATTTTTAGGAGTCCCTCCTCGACTGCTTTGCGATAGTTGGCCTGCACCTGTTGCAGCGTCAGCTGCGGTAGTTTGCCCTTGGCCATCAAGCTTTGGGTGCGATCGCTATGCCACCACTGGCGAATCGTTTCCCAGCTCAGGTAGGGACACACTGCCCCCGCCCCATAGCCAATCAGACAGGCAAAGTGATGGGTACTCCAGCATTGGGCGGTTTCCACCACCAGGGAGACCCGCCGGCGAATGCCCTGGGCAATCAAGTGGTGGTGCACTGCACCGACGGCCAATAGGGGCGGAATGTAGGAGGTGTCCGCATCCAAAAGATGGGGTTCGCCGGCAAGGTTGTGGCGATCGCTGAGCACCAGGATTTCGGCACCTGCTGCCACTGCAGCGGCGGCCTGTGCGCAGAGCCGATCCACAGCAGCCTCAAGCGCCGCAGGCCCCCCGGCGATCGCAAACTGCGTTGAAAGGCGAGTGGCGCCAAAGGGGGCCTTGAGAATTTCCTCTAGCTCCGCCTCGTTGATCAGGGGTGAATTGAGTTGCAGGAGGCGAGCATGTTCCGGCCTTTCAACGAGCAGATTCCCTCGCTTACCAAGGCGAGTCACCAGTGACATCACCAGTTTTTCCCGCAGCGGATCAATGGCGGGATTGGTCACTTGGGCAAAGCGCTGTTTGAAGTAGTCGTAGAGCAAGTGGGGTTGCTGAGACAGCACCGCCAAGGGAATGTCGTCCCCCATGCAGAAGGTGGGTTCCTTGCCGTCCTTCGCCATGGCCTCAATGATCATTTCCACATCTTCGGCACTGAAGCCAAAGGCCATTTGCTGTTGCAGGCAGGTTTGCGGATCAAGTGTGGGGGCTTCGCCGTAGGGTTGGGGAGTAAGCTCTTGGCGATAGGTTTTCAGCCATTCACCGTAGGGCTGCTGCTGTGCCACCCGCTGCTTGATTTGCCAGTTGGTGAGCAGTTCTTGGTGCTCCAAGTCAACGGCAATCATCTGCCCGGGACCTAGACGGCCTTTTTCAATCACCGTTGCTTCGTCAATTTGAATACTGCCCGCCTCCGAAGCCACAATCACTAGGTCATCACTGGTGAGGGTGTAGCGGGCGGGTCGCAGGCCATTGCGATCGAGGGTGGCGCCGACAATTTTGCCATCGGAAAAGGCCACCAAGGCAGGACCATCCCAAGCCTCTTGAAGGCCGCCGTAGTATTCATAAAAGTCCACCACCTCTGGGTGATCCGCCAAATCGGGCTGATTTTGATAGGCCTCGGGAACCAGCATCATCATTGCCTGCAAGGGCTGTCGTCCCGATTGCACCAGCAGTTCAAGAACGTTGTCGAGGTTCGCGGAGTCGCTGTTTTCGGCATTAACAATGGGCAGCAGGTCGGCAAAGGCATCTCCCCAGTAGGGATGGCTCAATTGAGCAGAGCGCGCCCGCATCCAGTTAATATTCCCTAGGAGGGTATTGATTTCGCCATTGTGCCCCAGCATCCGCATTGGTTGCGCCAAGGCCCACTTGGGCATTGTGTTGGTACTAAAGCGCCGGTGATACAAAGCAAAGGGGGTAATGTACTTCGGGTTGCGTAGATCGTCGTAAAACTGGGCCAGCACCACCGATCGCACCATGCCCTTATAGACAATCGTGCGGGTCGAAAAGGAACAAATATAAAAGTCCCGTTGCCAGTCGGCTTTTGTTTGGGCGATCGCGCGCTCAATGCGCTTGCGGGTCAAATAGAGTTG
>NZ_JACOMP010000026.1:0-3015 GCF_014466085.1 Thermosynechococcus sp. OHK43 | reverse complement strand
GTCCAAGGCCCTGTAATCTGCATCGCCACCTCCCCACGGATAAATTGATCCAGTTCATAGCCCCGTTCGGGGGCCGAGAGTATTGCTAAGCCCTCTTGTCGCAGACGTTGCCAAAACTCAAGGGCCGCAATCGCGGCTGGGGTGTCAATGTGGGCGGTTTCTGGCGTTTCTCCGAGACTGCCACCGGCACTCCAAAAGAAGGGCAACCAAGTAAAGATGGCAAATTCCCCTTGACCAAGGGGAAGGAGCAGTGGGGTGATACCCTGGGCCTTTAGGGTTTGGCTCACCTGCTCTAGTTCCTGCCATGTGCTGGGTAGTGTTTTAATGCCAGCAGCAGCGAATAAACTCGGACGATAAAAAATTCCAAGGTTGTTGGTAGCAAAGGGAATTGACCAGTAATGGTTGCCGTAGCGCATTGTTGGTATTAGGGCAGGACTGACTTGGTCACGGTAGGGGGAAGCTTGCCACCAATCATCCAGGGGACGCAGGGCCCCCAGATCAACAAATTGCCCCGTGATCGTGGGGTTATACCAGAGCAGATCTGGGGCGGCATTGCCCACCACTGCGGCCAGAATTTTCGGCAACTGCTGGTCGGGTTGACCAACGTAGAGGGCTTGGACATGAATCTGGGGATGGCGGGCATTGAAGCGATCCACAAGACGCTGGAGTACGATACGGTTAGGGGGTGGGTTGACCCCATGCCAGAAAATCAGTTCAATGGGCTGTTCGGATTGGGGCGCTGTTGTGCAACCGATGAGCAGTAGGCTTAGGAAACCCAGCAGGAGTGCAAACCAGCCGCGTCTATTGCAAACGATCAATCGTACGGTATTGAATGGCTTCGGCCACATGGGCAAGGGCAATCGTTTCACAGTCGGCCAGATCAGCAATGGTACGGGCTACTTTTAGGATACGGTCTGTGGCGCGCGCCGATAGCCCCAGTTGGGCGATCGCCCTCTCTAGGAGATTGATCGACGCCTCATCCAAGGGACACCACTGGCGCAGATGACGACTTTGCATTTGGGCATTGCAGTGCAGATTGGGCTCGTCAGCAAACCGCTGTTGCGCTCGCGATCGCGCTGCCAAAACTCGCTGCCGTACCGTGGCTGAATCTTCCCCCAGGGGTTGGCGGGTCATTTCCTCTGGCTTGAGGCGGCTGACACTCACTTGCAAATCAATGCGATCCAACAGGGGGCCAGAGAGCTTTGCCCAATACTGTTGCCGTTGGCGCGGCGAGCAGGTACAGGGTTGCACGGGATCACCATAGTAGCCACAGGGGCAGGGATTCGTACTGGCCACTAAGGTAAATTGAGCTGGAAAAACCACCGATTGGCGGGCGCGCGCAATGGTGACTTGGCCATCCTCAAGGGGCTGTCGCAGCAGTTCCAACACATCCCGCTTGAATTCCGTCAATTCATCGAGAAAGAGCACCCCCCGATGAGCGAGGGAGATTTCCCCGGGCCGCGGATAACTGCCACCCCCCACTAGGGCAGCGCCAGAGGCAGAATGATGAGGACTGCGAAAGGGGGGCTCCTGGAGCAATTGCCCACGTTCTTTGAGCAAGCCAGCAACGGAGTGAATTTTCGTGACTTCAAGGGCTTCTTCAAACGTCAAGGGAGGCAAGATTGTTGGTAACCGCCGCGCCAACATTGTTTTGCCACTCCCCGGTGGCCCGACAAAGATCAGATTGTGCCCCCCTGCCGCCGCAATTTCGAGGGCACGCCGTGCCTGATACTGCCCCTTAACCTCCTTGAGATCAAGGGTAAATGGGGGGGAGGCAGCCGCAGCCCAACAGGGGGAGGGCGCCGCTGGCGATCGCGAGGTGGGGTCATTCAAAAAGGCTGCAACTTCGGCGAGAGTGTGGCAACCATAGACCTTTAGTCCCCGCACGAGCGCTGCTTCCGTCACATTGGCTGTGGGCACGACCAGGCCGCTTATTCCTTGGGTCTGGGCTGCCAGGGCGATCGCCAGTACCCCTGCCACGGGTTGCAAAGTACCATCGAGGGACAGTTCCCCGAGAAAAAGATGGTCGCCGAGTAAATCCGTTGCAACCTGTCCTGAAGCGGCCAAGATGCCAATACTAATGGGGAGATCAAAGCTGGGGCCTTCTTTACGTAAGTCGGCGGGGGTGAGATTGACGACAATTTGCCGCATTGGGAAGCTAAAACCAGCGTTACGAATGGCCGCCTTAACGCGCTCCCGCGCCTCTTGAACGCCAGCATCGGGCAGACCCACCACCACCGTCCTGGGTAAGCCGCTGGAAACATCCACTTCGACACCGACGGGAATGGCATCAATTCCTAGAACAGCAGCACTCCAAACCCGCGCCAGCATAGCCTCAACATCAGAAAGAGCACCGACGACTGGCCGTGTTTCGTCTCGGTGCTCTTAACTGGTTCGCTCCTCACACACTTAATGACCTTAGCAGAAAAATCCTAGATTTGTCACTATTGCGTAGGAATTTTCATGAAGTTTATTTGCAAAAGGCCAATTTCTGCCTCCAGGCTTAGCGGAGGCTGCCCAAGGTGTGCCGCCAAGCCAACTCTTTGCTGATAATTTCGAGCGATCGCTGCTCAGTACCAGTGAACAGGGGTGTAATTGTTTCGAGAATTTGCGCTAACAGCGGTGCTGCATAGTTCCCGGTTGAGCGTAACAAATGGGCATAGTAGCGAAACTGCGCTTGACCTTGGGCATTGCGATGAAAGGCCAGCACCTCGGCAGTAGTCAATTGCCACACAGGTGTATTTACGGGCACCACAAGAGTGGGCATCCCCTGCTGGCCGTAGGTTCTTCCACCCGCCCCAGTAACCAAATGACCAATCAGGGCAATCCAGAGGAGTGTGCGGGTTTCACTGACTAAATCGGGACTGAGAAAGGTGTCGGCACTGCTGGTGAGGCGAGGGCTGATCTGATGCAACTGGGGATTCAACAGTTGAGAGTTGTAAATGACCCCGACCGCCCAGTGGCGCTGCTCATCCTCAAGCTTGACAAAACGACCAAAGCCATAGTCTTCTGGGG
>NZ_JACOMP010000025.1:0-5843 GCF_014466085.1 Thermosynechococcus sp. OHK43 | reverse complement strand
GCCATCGAAGGTGGCGGTGCCGCGGCCAATTTCATCCAAGAGCACAAGGGAGCGATCGCCCGCATGGTTGAGGATGTTCGCGGTTTCATTCATCTCCACCATAAAGGTGGATTGGCCAGTGGCGAGATCATCAACGGCACCCACGCGGGTAAAAATGCGATCGCAGATGCCCAAGGTGGCACTAGTAGCGGGCACATAACTGCCCATTTGCGCCAGCAGTTGAATCAGACCCACCTGCCGCAGATAGCAACTTTTGCCGCTGGCATTGGGACCCGTCAGCACCATTAAATCTGCCTCTGTCCCCAGTTGGGTATCGTTGGGAACAAAAAAGCCGGCCGGTAACGTTTGCTCCACAACGGGGTGACGGCCACCGCGAATGCAAAGCTGGCGATCGCGGGTCATTTGCGGTCGGCAATAGCCCTGATACACCGCCACCTCGGCTAACCCCAAAAGGGCATCCACCGCTGCTACTGCTGCTGCAATCTCACGAATCGTTGAGGCCTGAGCGGCCACCTGCTCGCGCAACTGGACAAAGTATTGGTACTCCAGTTCAAAAAGATGGCTTTGAGCCGCCAATAGCCGTGCTTCCCGTTCCTTGAGCTCAGCCGTAATAAAGCGTTCCTCATTGGCGAGGGTTTGCTTGCGGATGTAGTCATCGGGCACTTGGCTCAGCTTGGCGCGGGAGACACTGAGGTAATAGCCAAAGACTTTGGTGTAGCCCACTTTCAGTGTACTAATGCCCGTGCGCTGTCGCTCTTGGGCTTCCAGATTGAGAAGCCACTGTTGATCCTGCTCGATTTGCTGGCGCTGCTGATCCAGTTCGGGATAGGCACCGGGGCGTAGAATTCCCCCTTCGCTGAGACTAATGGGGGGGTGATCTACCAGGGCCGCACTGAGGGTGTCCGCCAATTGCTCAATAACCGGTGGCAGTTGAGCCAGCGCTTGCAGATAGGGAGAGGTCGTGTTCGCAACCACCGCTGCCAAAGAGACTAAGGTGCGAAAGGAGTCCCGCAGCGCTGCCAAATCCCGCGCGTTGGCAGTCCCTGATCCCGCCCGACCGGCCAAGCGTTCAAGGTCATAAATTTCCTGAAGATGGCGATGTAGACTCTGGCGCAGGCTACTGTTGGCTATCAACTCAGCAATCGCCTCCTGGCGAGCCGTAATCTGCTCAATATCAAGGAGGGGTTGCAGCAGCCAACGGCGGAGCAGGCGTCCCCCCATGGCGGTTGTGGTGCGATCGATCGCCCACAGGAGTGAGCCTTGAAAACTGCCGTCGCGAACGGTTTGGGTGAGTTCCAGATTGCGGCGAGTCTGCGGATCCAGAAAAAGATACTGTTGCAGGAAATAGGTGCTGAGGTTTTGCAGGGGGACAGGCTGCTGGCGGTGGGTTTCATCCAAATAGGCCAACAGTCCCCCAGCGGCGCGCATGGCAAGGGGCAGATGTTCACAGCCAAAGCCTTCCAGGGATTTCACCTGAAAACGTTGACACAGGCGTTGCCGCGCTTCCGCTGCCTGAAAATCTTGGGGCGATCGCAGCGTGTAGCACCACTGGGGCGGCAATTCCGGGGGCAATTGATCCTTGCCTTCGCCGGGGCGCAAGAGGCGATTAATGTCCGGCGCTTCGGTGGGCAGGAGGATTTCTGCCGGTTGCAAGCGGTTGAGTTCTGCCACTAGATCGGCGCGATCGCTCCCTTGGGTGGTACAAAACTCCCCCGTCGAGACATCGGCATAGGCCAACCCCCAATGGTTGCCAGAAAGTAGAACAGCAGCTAAAAAATTATTGCGGCGCGGTTGAAGCAGCTCTGTATCTAAAACCGTTCCCGGTGTAAAGACTTGGGTCACTTGCCGCTTCACCAATCCTTGGGCTTGGGCAGGGTCTTCCACTTGATCGCAGATGGCAATGGCATAGCCCTTTTCAATGAGGGTGCGGCAATAGCGTTCAAGGGCATGGTGGGGAATGCCGGCCATGGCCACCCGTCCCACTTCTTTGCCACCCTCTTTGCCGGTGAGCACCAGTTCCAATTCGCGGGCCACCGTGCAGGCATCCTGAAAAAAGGTTTCGTAGAAATCCCCCACCCGATAGAGAAGCAGGGCTTGGGGATAGGCGTCCTTGAGTTCAGCATAGTGCTGAAGCATCGGCGTCAACAGCGATCGCTCCACCTCATCGTGGCGCACCTGCAAACCGGGGTTACGTCCTAAGCGCAGGGCAGGGGATTCAGTCTCAGAATGCATCAGCGGGCGATCGTTGGACATAGCAACGTCACAACTTCCTGTGGTGTGCTCCAAGGGGACTTTATATTTTATAGTTTTCCCTATCGTGGAGTAGAGCGCTTAATACTCATCCCCCGTAGTCTCCATAAAGAGCCATTCCGCCAGCCCAGAACTCTGTTCGCCAAGAATTGCCAGCGCCTCCTGAAAACGACTGCGTTGAACATTGGCCTTGCTGATGCGCTCTGGATAGGTGGTCAGCAGCAGATAGGGTTGGCTTTCGCTGGATTGGACAAAGGTTTCCACGCCAGACACCACTGGATGCATCTCAAAAAAATGATGCAGTGTCATAGCCTGGTCAAGGGTTTCGGCAACCACAAAGCCAAGGTAACGGGTTAGGGTGTCCCAAATGGCATCATCATCACAACGGAAGCTGACCTCAACAAAGTAGCGCATCGCCACCTCGTACATACCTGCGGTTATCTTAACCGCTTTTATTGATTTGATTGCCATGACCTTGGGAGGGCTCTCTGTTACAGGAGCGGAGGGGGCAACTGACAATCCCCAGGGCCAGGGTTGCGGTGTGGCCTACTGGTCAATCACCCGCAGAATCACCAACGTCATATCGTCGCTGCGTCGGCCCTTGGTATTGGTAAAGGCATCAACGGCATCAAAGATATAGTCCAATAGTGCCTGTGCCCCTAAACCTTTGGCGCAGCCTTCCTTGACAACCGCTGCTAGCCCTTCTTCCTCAAAGCGTTTGCCCTTGGGATTATCGGCTTCTGTGATGCCATCAGTGTAGTAAATCACGGTGTCCCCTGCTTGGAGGCGTACTTCGGCTTCTTGGTATTGACTGCGGGGATCCAAGCCAATGAGCATACCGTAGGTGTCCAGCCGATGGATCATCCCGGTTTCAGCCCGCCATAGGAGGGGGGGCAGGTGGGCAGCATTACTGTAGGCAAGAATCCGGGTTTGCGGGTTGTACTCAGAGTAAAAGAGGGTCACAAAGCGGTGGGAGCTTTCTAAATCCGGCTGCATCGCCCGGTTGAGGTGCTGCAAAATGCGGCTGGGACGGTGACCATTCAGCGCTTCTGCCCGCAGCATGCCACGGGTCATGGTCATGATCAGTCCGGCGGGTACCCCTTTACCCATGACATCGCCAATGGCAATGCCCCAACGGCCTTGTTCAATCTCTTGTTGATCGCTAAGGCCATAGGTAATGGGAATGAAGTCGTAATAGTCTCCCCCAACCCAACTGGCGGTGCGACACTCGGCGGCTAGCTCTAGGCTGTGGATTTTGGGACAGCGGTGGGGCAAAAGTCGCCGTTGAATTTCAGCACCAATTTCCAGTTCCCGATCCAAGCGCTGGCGATCGCGCAACTTTAAGGCCAATTCATCATTGGCAATGGCCACCGCCGTTTGATCCGCAATCACCTGCAACAGTTGCTGTCGCGTTTCATTCCACCCATAGTCCGGTTGTTGGCTAAAAACGTATAACCGTCCCCGCTCTGTGAGTCTGGAATCCTTGACGAGAATGGCGGTGGCGTAGAACTGAATGCCTTGGGGAAGACGTTCCCGCAGTTGCTGATCTAAAAGCTGCTCAAGTCGAGGACGATCGCTCCCGGCATCGATTGCAGCCATACCAACGCTATTGGCAAGGGTACGGGTGGCGGTTTCTAGGGCAGCACGAATATTGGGGCACTGATCGCTGGCGTGACAATGGAGCTGTTCAAGACGGGCTTGGCCATCGGCGCGAAATAGGACCAATGCAGCTGCCTCCGCCTCCGTTACCCGACAGGTAATCAGCGGGATCAGTTCAAAAAATTGATTCAGATTATTGAAACTCCGCAGCGCAAAGCTCAGGGATGCCAATAGCTCCTGAATTTTGCTGTTTTCCCGCTGTAACCGCGACACCATTTCCTTGAGGGCGATCACAGGACTAGAAGAGGTCGTAGAGGATGAGGGGAAGGCGGGTGACATGGTAAGTTACGCCAGCAAAAGCGTCAATTGACTGTACAGCGTAGCGCAAAAAACGTCAAGATGAAAGGATTTAAGATTTTTTATGGAACTTTTAGAGCAGGTTGCCGCTCACCATACCGTTGCGATGGCTGAGGGTCATCAGCGTCCCACCAAGGGCGATCGCCCCCCCCAAGCCGATGAGTACCGGTTGCAGCCCCCACCATGTCTCCGCTAAACCAGCCACGCCCAAGGGCACACTGAGGGCAATATTCACCAGGTTATTTTGCAGGCCAAAGATAGTGCCTCGCTGTTCGGGTGGTGTCATGAGTTGGATGAGGGTTTGCAGGGGAATTGCCACAAAGGCGGCAAAAAAGCCCAACCCCACGACGTAGGCGATGCTCCAAGCCAAGGAATCGAGACTCAGAGACAGACCAAGGAACATGCCTCCCATTCCCCAACAGCCTAGCAAACTTGACCAGCCATAGGCAAAGCGCTTACCCACGGTATTCAACAGCAGTGCCCCTAGCCCGAGTCCGCCGGCCGCTGCGGCCAACAGAAAACCGAATTGAGCCGTATCGAGGCCAGGTAAGATTTCCGCAAGGCGCACCACCAAAACGGACATGGCGGCCACACTGGCAAAGAGCAAAATGAGTTGCAGCAGCGCAAAACGCAGGGCGGGATATTCCTGTAAAAGCTGAAGGCCTTGGCGGAGTTCTTGCCACACTTGCCGAGGGCGACTCGGGGGCAGATGACACTGATCCGGTGGCCGCAGCAGCATCAATAGAAGGGCTGCCCCACCATAGCAGGCGCTAACAAACACTGCCCCACCCCACCGGGCATGCCAGTGGCTCGCCAGATGCAAAAGCGGCTCACCCGCAGCAAACCCCACAACAAGAGCCGCCATCATCGTTAGCGTGTAGAGGGAATTGGCGGACATCAGATGGGACTTATCCACCAGCAGAGGAATGGCGGCCTGTTCGGCGGGGGCAAAAAACTGGGTTAAGCAGGAAATTGTAAACGTGATCAGCAACAGCGCCATAAACCCAAACCACTGCCCGGCGCCAAGGAGAATTGTGATCGGAATCCCTAAAACAAGGAGGGCACGGTATAAATTCGTAACAATGAGCACCTGTTTTTTTGACCAGCGATCCACCAGCACCCCCGCCACGGATCCAAGGAGGATGGCCGGAATCGTAAAGGCAATCATGATCGCCGACACCCAACCACTGATGCTCTGGTTTGCCGCTTGGAAAAACTCCGTAATCAGAGCAATGACAAATACAAGGTAAATTTTATCGGCCAACTGCGAGCAGACCTGTGCCAGCCAAAGAGCAATAAAATTGCGGTTTTGCCAGAGGGGCGGCACCGGTGGTAGGGGCAACTCCAAGGGAATGTCTTGCTGCTCAATGGTCATGGCTGGGACACCCCAACAGGTGAAAAACAACTATCAAGGAGGGGGGGCACCCGCAACGGTTGCTCCAGATGAAATTGCAGGTACTGGCGCAACAGCCGGCGGCTGCCGCGCGGCCGGTAAATGACGGAAACGTTCTCGGCGCGAATCGACTCGCTCATTTACAGATACCTGTAAAACCGGTGCTTCATGCGGGAGAAAATGAATGCTCCGAGAAGCAGGAAGACGGCGGAAACGAGCGTCATTTTCCACATCAGGGTGGTTG
>NZ_JACOMP010000024.1:0-12643 GCF_014466085.1 Thermosynechococcus sp. OHK43 | reverse complement strand
CTCCGAGACCCCGTAGTTGAAGCGTAGTTTTTGCTTTTCGTCAAGGCGCAGGGCGTATTCCGAACGCTTTTTGCGGGCTTGGCCATGTTGACCGGGGGGATAGCTCCGCTTGGGGACTTTGCGGGTGAGACCAGCTAGTTCACCCAGACGACGGACAATTCTCAAACGAGGGCCACGATATCGAGCCATGCAACTATACCCAACCTACAGTGATGATGGTGTCCAACCAAGAAATGCGCAAAAAATACACTGATGTGCCGAGGGCACCTTAATCAGCTTGTCTAGTATATCAACGGGATGGGGGCGATCGCAACCCTAGGACGAGGATTTTGGAGCAGCCTCACGGCTTGCCTGCAAGGCTTTGAGATCCAGCAAACTGACGATCGTCCCCGTCATGGGAATGGCCAGGAAGATACCAACAATTCCTGCGACCGTTGCCCCCACCAGGAGGGAAAAAAATAGAACCACCGGATTGAGGTTGACGGAGTTGCGCATCACACGGGGCATGAGGATATTTTCCTCTACCTGTTGGAGCAGAATACAGCTGATCAGAACTTGTACACTCAGGGCAATGCTCTTGGGCAACAGGATCAAACAGAGTAGGGAAATGCCCATCGTTGAGCCAATCCCTGGAATGAGATCCAAGCCGCCGGCGATCGCCCCAAGGGCAAGGGCGTAGGGGGCACCTAACACCAGCAAGACAATAAATGTAGCGGTACCAAAGAATAGAGATAGAAGGAAACGGCCACTCAAGAAGCCCAAAAAGTTCCGCTTTAAGGCTTGGGGCAGGCGATCGCGCCACGGGTCGGGCAAAAAACTCAACAGGTACTGCCATAGCTGTTCCCCTTCCAACAGCATAAAGAAAGTAATCACAGCAACAATCATGCCCCCCAGCAAGAGGGCAAAGATAGACTGGAGCTTACCAAACCCAAACTGAATCCCAGCAAGGGCAAAGTTGCGTAATTCTGACTCCAGTTGCTGAAAATTGATGTCTAGATTCCATTGCGCCAGAAACTGCTGCATTCTCTCAAGGGAGTCAATCCACAGATCAACTTGGCTGGGCAAATGGGTGATTAAGTCCTGCAACTGGCCAATGATCGCCAACCCAAGAGTAATCCCCAAGCCGATGAGCAGTGCCAATGTCCCCAGAAACACAATGGTAACCGCAAAACCATGGGGCAAGTAACGTTTGAGCCAGCGCACGGGATAGTTGAGTAAAAACGCCAAAATAGACGAAGAAAGAAAGATGAGTAAGACGTAGGCAAAGTAGTGCAAAAGTTGCACGCCAATCCAGCCCAAAGCAAAGAGCAGGAGCAAGCGCAGTAGGCGGCGGTTTTCGAGGCGATCGAGCCAATTAAACATAAAATTGATTAAAATTCATGCCGGATGCCCCCAACGCTTTGACTATAGCTCATAGGCTTGGTTTTTCTGTCCAGTTACATTGCTTTACAAATGGTCTGCCCCTTTGGGATCATGGGAAGGGATCTCAATCGTCGGGAGTAGATGAGCGTGGATCACCACAGTTGGCAAACCAGTTCGCAGTGGATCATGGTGGGGCTATTGCTCCTGTTTGCGATCGCCCACAGTGGCTTGGCCAGCTTACGTCCTTGGGCAGAAAAGCAGGTGGGTGCCCGCGCCTATCGCATTTTTTTCGCCTTAGTGAGTCTGCCTTTGGCCACAATCTTGATTCTCTACTTTCTAGCGCATCGCTACGACGGCGTCCAACTGTGGCAACTTCAAGGGGTGCCGGGAATGGGGGCGCTAGTGTGGGGACTATCGGCGCTCTCGTTTCTCTTTCTTTATCCAGCCACATTTAACCTGCTGGAAATTGCCGCTGTGCAAAAGCCAGAGGTGCACCTCTACGAGACGGGCATTATTCGCATTACCCGCCACCCACAGTTGTGGGGACAGGTGATCTGGTGTGTGGCTCATACCCTATGGTTGGGCACGTCCTTTAGCCTGCTGACCTCCCTTGGTCTGATTGCCCATCACTGCTTTGGGGTTTGGCATGGCGATCGCCGCTGGTACGCACGGCATGGAGAAGCATTTGCTGCCCTGAAAAACCGCACTTCCATCATTCCCTTCAAAGCCATTTGGGAGGGTAAGCAACAACTGGTATGGCAGGAATTTTTGCGCCCCGCCTATGGGGGAGTGGTTATTTTTGTCGCCCTGCTGTGGTGGCTGCATCCCTCCTTTTACCATGTGACACAGCAACTCTTGCCCTTTTAGCCTCTCCCCTGGAAATTGCGCATAATTGAGTTAGAGCTATCCCGTTTCAGGAAAAATTTTTCCACCAGTGTCCTCCCTCTTCCCCCTTTCTACTGCTGAATCTCGCCTCACTCGTCTTTTCAATCAATTGCACCCCCCTCCGGAAACAGTCGTACTGGTCTTGGCAGTGCTCATTGGCGGCAGCGCTGGCCTCAGTGTGCTGCTGTTTCGTTACCTGATTGAAACAATTCATTACCTTGCCCTTGAAAACTTGATGGGGATCATTGGTCGCTGGGGGAGGTGGACACTGGCCTGTGTTCCCACCCTTGGGGGCTTGCTGGTGGGGATTGTCCGTTGGCTTGTCCAAGAGTTTAGTCCCAACCTGATGTCATTGATGGGTGCTGTCGAAGCTGGTAAGGAAATTCCCCTTATTCGCCCCATTGCCAAAACCCTTGCGGCGGCAATTTCCCTGGGTACAGGTGCGTCCCTTGGTCCAGAAGGACCCAGTGTGGAAGTGGGCGCCAACATCGGCATTCTCCTTGGTCAAGGGTTGAAGGTCTCGCGAGAACGGCAAAAGCTGCTCCTTGGGGCAGGGGCAGCGGCAGGTTTAGCAGCAGGCTTCAATGCTCCGATCGCTGGCGTGTTCTTTGCCCTAGAGGTGGTCTTAGGAACCACCTTTGAAACAACGGCTGTGAGTGTGGTGCTTTTGGCCGCTGTGATTTCTGCCCTAATTACCCAAATTGGCTTGGGGTCACAACCCGCCTTTGAGCTGCCCGCCTATGAGGTACGCAGTTCCCTTGAGTTGCCCTTGTATTTGGGCTTGGGACTGTTGGCCTACGGCGTTGCCATTGTCTATACCCAGTTACTTCAGTGGCTCCCGCAAGCCTTTCAGGGGAGGATTCCACCTCTGCAGTTTTTAGGTTGCATTCCCCTACCAGTGCGTCCCTTGATGGGGGGCCTCTGCGTTGGCTTGGTTGCCCTGTATTTGCCGCAAGTGCTGGGCATTGGCTATGAAACAGTGGAAGCAATCCTCAGGGATGTGAATTTTTCCCTTGGCTTGCTGTTGGTGTTGCTCGTTACCAAGATGCTCTTAACGGCAGTGAGTCTAGGCAGTGGTCTCGTGGGGGGCATCTTTGCGCCGGCACTCTTTTTGGGAGCCTCCCTTGGGGCTGCCTACGGTAAGGTGTTACCTATTCTCTTACCGATGTTTGCCAACAGTATTGCTGCTCCTGCCGCTTATGCAACCGTGGGAATGGCCGCCGTCCTTGCTGCTAGTGTCAATGCACCCTTAACCGCTATTTTGCTGCTTTTTGAAATGACGCGGGACTATCGCATTATTTTGCCCCTGATGGCAGCGGTGGGCTTAAGTGTCTGGTTAGTGAATAGTTTTAGTGTGCAAAAACCGGGTGAGCTGCCCGCCTTGGCACCCAGCAGCATTGAGCCCCACATGGAGGAGCAGGAGGAAAGTCTCCCCAACCTTTTTGTGGCAGAGGCCATGCAATCGCAGGTGCTGTTTCTCAGCGAAGCGACGCCTGTGGTCGAAGCGGGCTTACAACTCATTCAAAAAAAAGTCTACTGTGCCTTTGTGACCGATAGTCAGCAGAACTTGCTGGGGTTGATCACCCTTGGGGATATTAATCGGGTGCTGACCCGTTGGGAAGCGGATCAGGAAACAACCGCCTATCAAACCCAAACGGTAGGGAGTGTCTGTACGCGGGAGCTGTTGCTGGCCTATAGTGATGAACCCCTGAAGGATGCTATCGATCGCATGGCGGCGCGGGATTTAAGGCAGTTGCCTGTGGTGGATCGCAATTACCCCCAACGGGTGTTAGGACTACTCACCAGAGAGAATATCCGCCTTGCCTATTCTCTGGATCAAACCCGACGTAAGCTACTGCCCTATTTGGAGCGGGCGATGCTGTCATTGCCCCTAGAACCTGAACCGGTTGCTTCAGACCTCGTGGAGACTTCCCCCTAACTGGGAGCGCAGGTGAATGACCTCACCAATGACAATCAAGGCAGGTGTTTGAATCTTTGCCTCGTCATAGGTGGCGATCGCTCGCTCTAGGGTTGTCACCACCACCCGTTGTTGCGGTGTTGTTCCGGATTCAATAAAGGCTAAGGGAGTCTGGGGCGATCGCCCCCCTGCCAGCAATTGCGGCACAATTTCCCCCAGATGGTGAAGTCCCATGTAAATCACAAGCGTATCCACCGCAGTTGCCAAAGCTGACCAATTGACGCGCGGTTGATAGCGGCCAGCCGCCTCATGGCCCGTAACAAAGACTACCGAAGAGCTAAAGTCCCGATGGGTTAAGGGAATTCGGGCATAGGCAGGTGCAGCTACGCCACTGGTAACCCCGGGGACTACTTCCACAGCAATACCTGCCTCAACCAAGGCAAGACACTCTTCGCCGCCACGGCCAAAGACAAAGGGATCACCACCTTTGAGGCGCACAATGACGGCATGGCGCCCTGCCAACTCAATCAATAGGCGGCAAATCTCAGCCTGAGAAAGGGTATGGTTACCCCGCCGCTTGCCCACATGAATTTTTTCCGCTTGGGGATTAATTAGTCCTAGGATCTCCGGACTAATCAGGGCATCGTAGAGCACCACATCGGCACATTCCAGAAGCATTTTGGCGCGAAGCGTGAGCAGCCCGACATCTCCGGGGCCTGCGCCCACCAAATATACTTTGCCAATCAATTGTGATGAACTCATTCTTGAATTCAACCTTGCATAGCGATTTCTACCTACCGAAGAGCTAGAGTGGCTCACTCAACAGTCACCATTTCTGCCGGTAGTGCTTCCCACCCTTGTCCCTTGCGCACCAGCAGCGGTGGTTCGACGGTGAGATCAAGAATACTCGACATTTGTTGTCCCGGCCCTTCCCCCGTATCAATAATCAAATCCACCCGTTTGTCAAAGGCATCGAAGAGATCTGCAGTATTCACATAATAGGTCTCGTCCTCGGGTAGTCGTGCTGAGGTGGAAATAATTGGATTCCCCAGGGCGGTCAACAGCGCTTGGCTCACTACGTGGTCAGGCACACGGATCCCCGTAGTTTTGCGTTTGGGATTTTGGACAAGGCGGGGCACCAGTTTGGTAGCGGGCAGCAAAAAGGTGTAGGGTCCCGGAATCAGGCGACGCATGAGGCGATAAGCGGAATCACTGACATAGGCATACTGGGCAATGTTGGAGAGAGAAGAGCACAAAAAGGTGACGGGTTTATCGTTAGAGAGTTGCTTGAGTTGGCGTACCCGTTGCACCGCTCCCTTGTGGTTCATGTCGCAGCCAATGGCATAGACCGTGTCCGTGGGGTAGAGCATGACTGCCCCTTCTTTGAGCGCCTCAACAATTTGGGCGATGGTGCGGGGCTGGGGGTTGACAGGATGAAGCTCAAAAATTGCTGCCATTAAACAATTCGCAAAGGCACTACCGCTATAGTGTAGTTTTAGTTTAACGGCAACAGCATGCGCGAATGTAGCCCATACAGTCTTTCCAGCGAATCTTCGGCTGACTACGTTTGGGGGAGCCAATTCTGGGTCAAAACCCCTCTAGGAGCTATGGCAAGGTGTCAGGAAAGGGGCTTAGTGGTCAACCCGTTTGCTCTGCTGCTTGGCGGTGAGCATGTCCATAGCCTGTAGCAAGCTTAGCGAGCTGGGTCATCCCGCAAGGGAGGACTATCAGCTATCATCGCTCAATTTGAGTGGGGGCATCCATGATCGCATCCCACCCAACTATTAAAGCGGTGCTGCGGAACCACCGGACGTTGCTCGCGGTCTCTAGCTCTAGCACTGTGTAGAATGCAGTACACTGTATCGGGTTAGTGGATGGTTCTCGATGAAACACTCCTTGCACTATCTCCTGTTTGCCTTGGGTGTGGGGCTGGCGATCGCCCTTGTACCGCGGTTACCTGTTTTTCAATCTGCCGACATGGTTATGGCACAGGGAACTAGTCGGACTATTTCTCCCCAAGGGCTGGCAAACCACCTGAAGAAAATCAATGCCAAAATGTACGGTGCCTACTGGTGTCCTGCCTGTATGAAGCAAAAGGAGCTCTTTGGCAGCGCCTTTAAGAGAATTAACTACATTGAGTGCGATGCACGCGGTACCAATGGCCAACCAGAACTGTGCAAAGAGGCCAATATCCGTGCTTATCCCACATGGGAAATCAACGGTAAACGCTATGAGGGCGTCTATCCCCTAGAGGGTCTAGCTCAGCTCTCGGGGTATCAGGGGCGCTGATGCTCTCGAGGCCTAAAAACTCTTTTGGGGAGAGAATTTAGCACTAACTTTTATAGTCAAACTTTTATAGTCAATTGTCAATTGATTGCTCTGTTGCTTATCCTCACAAGGGAGTAGAGCGTTTGCACTATTGGGCAATCGAAAGAACCCAGGGCATTCTTGTGATTAGGATCACGACAAAAACGTAGTTTCGATCACAGGCTAACGAAATGTTGCCTTCTATCATGCAGATATGTTAGGACCTTTCAGTTGTGCCCCCGAATTCCAGCACTGTCGGTAGCGGCGTGGCTTAGGAGCGCATTCCTCCCTATGAATACTTGGATCAAGGGCAACGACTACCAACTGATTTACGATCACTTGCTGGAATGCGTGCAACATGAGAGCCCGCAGCAAGTCATTGAGCGGTTTCGTGCCCTTTTTCTTATGGGCTATACCTATCCCGATCGCCAGATTCAAGGGGCGATGGATCGGATTGTGACTGAGGCACAGGTGGCAGACCGTTTCCGTCCCTTCATGAACCGCTGCTGCCACATTTTAATTAACCGCTGGCAGTCGCGTCCTTTGCTGCAAGGGGCTGTTCCGGAATTTCTGGCCATGTTGCAAACCCCTGTGGGAATGCCCGCAGGCGGTCTGAGCCGGGCACCAGTGGTGCGTAAGCTGCGGCTACTCGTCAAGGATTATTTAGAGAGTGAAGCCTTTCAAAAGCTGCAGCGCATAGTGCAATTCTTTCAAGAAGATGCCCAGGATACTGTACAGATTCAACGAAATGGCGATCGCCCCCTTGCCACCCTCATTCGCCGCTACCCCTATCTTTACAACCACTGCCTAGTGGGGGATGACACCCCACCGGAAGAGCTGCGCTACATTCAAGAGGTTCAGCAAAAAGCCACACAGGAATTTGAAATGAACCTGAGTCACTACCTCACCAGTGAGTTTCGCCGTGCCCAGGGACATCAAAATATCCCCCCTATCAAAAATCCCACCTTGCTCTCTACAGAGGAAGTCAGAACCTCAATTCAGCATTTTGTCGGTAAGGTGGATGGCCGCCACACCTATCGCGACTTGGCCAGTCAATTTGAGCAGCGGCTGCAACGGATGAAATCCACCCGCGACTTTCGGGATGCCTTCTTCCACTACTTGACGGACACCACGGCGAATGTGGGTCGGGGTCGGTTTCGCCAGCGCTTTTACCAGTATTTGGAAACGCTGCCCCTCTTTCAGCAGCCACAGCCTCTAAATGAATTTACCATTGTGCGCACCTGTAGCCAGACCCTCAACTACCTGGTTGTCGAGAGCGCCCAGAACCCCAACCATCTGGTTTTTGTTGACTTGCTCAATAACATCGGCACGGCGGCAACCATTGGCCTATTGCTCAAGATTGTTCTCCTCAGCCGGAAAGTGAAACCCTACCTTGAAAAACGCTTTGCCATCTTGTTTAACCACTATCAATCTTTTAGTCGGGGCAAGGTGCGCTGGCTGGTGAATTGCCTAGAGCATTTTAATATTGCCCATGCCACCCACTTTGGCAAATTGGATTTCTCCTTTTTTGCCCGCTGGTAGGCTCCTCTATTCCAAGTCCTCAGCCAAAATCTTGGCGATCGCCACCTGAGATTGTTGCCGAAATTGACTCACATCCACTCGTTTGAGCAGCAAAACAGCGGCCAGCATTCCTAGCATCGGCAGACAAAAGACAAAGCCGTAGGCGAGGATCGGCACGCCAAACAGTTGACGACCAATATCGAGGGCCGTCCCGCCGACAATGGTAGCTGATCCCCGGGCAATGGCCTGGGCCAAGCCCCAAGCCCCAATGAATGTCCCTGCCGTTTCTGCCGCCGTTAAATCCAGCATCAGACTCAGGGCTCCTGTTGTTGTTACTCCCGCGGCAATGCCAAAGAGAAAGAGTTGCAACTGAAAGAGCCACACCTGGTGCGTGACCCCTGAGATGATGAGTAGTAAAAACATCAAGGCCACCCCCCAACAGCCATAGGTGGTGGTTCGAATCTTGCCAAGGCGCGGCACAATCAAAAATCCTGTGAAACTCAAACCAACAAGGGTGCCCATGCCCCAATAGGCATTCAAGCGGGTGGTTTCGGCGATCGTCATACCAAAGACTTCACCGCCAAAGGGTTCAAGAATCGGCTCCTGAATAAATAAACTCAGGGTCATCAGGACAAGAAAGAGAAAAAAGCGCCATGTTTGGGAGTTAGCAGTAAGAATTTTTAGGGCGCGACCAAGGGTAATGTTTTCAGGGTTGTTACAGGTGTAACTGCGCACATGGTAGCGGGAATACTTGGCCTCAACTCCCCAGGTGCTGGCGATCGCGAGAGCAAAGACCACCGTCAAAACCACCAAAAAAAGACGATTGACACTTTGTTGCAGAAGTTCAATGGGGGCATCTAGCTCCAATTGCCGCAGCAGCACGCTAGTGAGAATGGCACCGACAACAATGCCCACGGTCAACATGGACCAGACAATGCCCACCAATTTGCCTCGATCCTCTTCTTCAGAGACATCCACTAGCAGGGCAGCAAAGGGAGTCGAGCTACTGCTAACACAAATGCCATAGGCGGCAAAGAGTAATCCCAACAGGGCAATCCATCCTTGAGTGAACAGACTCCAGCCCGTTTGATCTAAACTTTGTCCCACCTGCCAGATCACTTGAACAATGGCATAGGTGACCAAGGTAAAGGCCAAAGCCCCACCCCAGACATACCCCGTGCGATGATAGCCACCAATGGGATGGGCATCAGAGAGCTGACCAAACCACACTCGCACCGGTGCGACAAGTTGATGCATGGCGATCGTGAGGGTCACCAATGTCGCTGGCACCGCCAATTCCTTGATCAAGATGCGGTTGAGAACCCCCAACACCAGAATCGACATCATGCCCAGTCCCATCTGAAAGAGACCCAAGCGAAACATGACCCAGAGGGGCAGCGGCGGGGGTGCAGCGGCAGAAGGAGTGGCCATACCTCACTCAACTCACATCACTAAACTCACATCAATAATAGAAGATGATAAATGATTTTCAGAGCAAACTTAGATTGCCATCAAGAACGAAATCGTCAATGATACAATTAGGGCAATCAGGGTCAAAAAGAGCGATCGCTTCAAAGATTCTATATAAGCGGACATGGGTTGCATCACCTCATCAGTAGGATGGTTTGTGCAGTCTTCGATCGATGGAAAAAGGGCGGTATTGTGTTAACTTGTAGTCTTTTATTGTACTGCCTTTTTCTCAGGGCCAAAACTCTACAGGGCAGGCATCCATCACAGTTGAGGACGGATCAGAATCAATGGGGATAAACCTACGCTCACCATTATTTATTGTTTTGCTCACAATTGTCATCGACCGCTTGGGTGAGAGTCTGATTCTCCCCATTTTGCCCTTCCTCGTAGAGCGATTTAACTTTGATGCGTTGAGCCTGACACTGCTATTCTCTGCTTTCGCTGCTGCTCAATTTATTGCTGCTCCGCTACTAGGTGCCCTCTCGGATCACTGGGGACGTCGTCCGGTGTTGCTGATTTGTATTGCCGGCACTGCTGCGTCCTACATTCTCTTTGCTGTGGCCACAGCGCCATGGTTGCTCTTTGTCTCGCGGATTATTGATGGCCTTACTGGGGGCGTGGTTTCAACGGCTCAGGCCTATATTGCCGATACCTCAGCTCCGGCAAATCGGGCTAAGAATTTTGGTTTAACGGGGGCGGCTTTTGGGATTGGCTTCATTTTTGGGCCGGCCCTTGGCGGCAGCCTAGCAGCCATTGATCTCAAGTGGCCGATTTGGTTTGCCGCTGTTTTGGCACTGGTCAATGTGGTTTTGGCTTACTTTATCTTGCCGGAGTCATTGCCCGCAGCCCAGCGATCGCCCCTGACCCTAAAGAGTTTTGCCTTGCAGCAGCAGTGGTTGGCGCTATTCAATCAACGCACACTGCAAGCCTTACTAATGGCTTTTTTTATCTTCAACTTTGCCTTTGCGGGCTTTACCAGTATTTTCGTCCTCTTTTTGAAGCGACAATTGAATTGGGGACCCGCCCAAGCTGGGATCATTTTTGTGATCATTGGCGTTGTCAGTACGATTGTGCAGGCGGGCTTGATTCGATCCTTGATTCCTCGGTTTGGTGAGCAGCGCTTGAGCCTGGGGGGACTGCTACTGGTGGCCTTGGCCCTGTTGGGGATTGCCGCCATTCCCACTGTGGGCAGCTTGAGTGTGCCTTTACTCTACACGTGTGTGATCGGTTTGGCCTTTGGTGTGGGCATCATGTTGCCCTCGCTGCGGGGAGTGATCTCCAATCGGGTGCGGGATCAAGATCAGGGAAAAATTCTTGGCGCTAGCCAATCCCTCCAAAGTGTGGCGGGAATTGCTGGCCCTGCATGGGCAGGATGGGCCTTCGATCGCTGGGGTGGCGTGGCACCCGCTTGGCAAAGCAGTGTGATGATGGCGATCGCCCTTGGCTTTTTAGCGCTGGGGTTGGGCAAGCCCAAGGATGCGACCCCTAGCACTCTCTAAGCAAAATATGTCAAACTGCTAAGCAAAGACTATCATTCCTTTATTTTTCCAACCTTTGCACCCTCTCGCAGCTCACCTATGATGCGGTTGTCTTTTCCTCAGCCTTCTCGACAGCCCCGTTGGCTCTACTGTTGGCGACGATCGCTCCGCTATCACTATTTGCGCCTGATGCGCTCCCACAGCAGCATCGAGAGTATTGCCCGTGGTCTCGGGGCAGGGGTCTTTGCTGGCATGCTGCCTCTGTTTGGTGGTCAGATGCTCATTGCCGTTACCCTAGCGCTCCTAGTGCGGGGAAATAAGCCCTTGGCCGCCCTTGCCACTTGGGTGAGCAACCCTTTCACCTATGTGCCCTTGTTTTGGTTTAACTTTCAGGTGGGTTGGTGGCTGATGGGGCAGCCTGCCCTATCTTTTGGTGAATGGCAATCTTGGGAAAAGCTCCTAGAACAAGGGGGGCAAATGGCAATGATTCTCATTTTTGGCAGCGTTTGGGTGGGCATCATAGCTGGACTCTTCACCTATGCCCTGTGTTTGCGTCTGCTACCCCCCCTGCGGCAACGCTTTCGCCGGCATTCTGCTAGGGCTGCTGTAAATTTTCCAAACCGGCCACAACCTTAGCAGACTGCAGGCGATCGCCCTGTTGGATCCTGTCCACTACGTCCATACCATCGGTGACATAGCCGAAAACGGCGTAATTGCCATCCAGAAAGTCCAGTTGATCGAGGGCAATGTAAAACTGGGCTGAGGCCGAGTCCGGTAGTTGCGATCGCGCCATGGCCACCGCACCGCGCGTGTGCTTCAGGATGGGTGAGACTTTGCCCGCTTGGCTATAGGTGGGGGTGTCACTGCCCTGACCAAGAATTTCTAGGGGAATATAGCGGGGGCGATTGGTTGCTGGGTCAATAAATGAACCCGTACCGTAAAGTTGCGGCGATACCTTGGGGTCTTTAGTTTGGGGATCTCCCCCTTGAACCACAAAGGGTCGGGGTTCACGGACGACGCGGTGAAAAATCGTGCCATCATAGACCCCCCGATTCACTAAATCCACAAAGTTGCCAGCAGTAATTGGGGCAGCATCCCCCTTCACTTGAATCGTAATCGGGCGATCGTTGACCGTCAGCACAACCGTTGCATCGCCATTGAGTCGAGGTAAGTTGGCCATAGGGGTTGGGCTTTGTGCTCCTGGAATTGAACTCGTGTCAGCCACTGAAGAGAGTGACGCACAACTCACCAGCAGAAGCACACTGAGCACCATCACCAACCGTTGCAGAAATCGTGGCAATCCTGTGCCGCACTTCAGGGGTTTCATTGACCAGCCACTCCAAGCTAACCTCTCTATTATGCTGTACTGTTGACCCTTAATTGCTGCGGGGAAGCGGCTGCTGTGTTGGTTGTTGCCGCAGTTGTACCAAGGGTTCATCGGGGTTCACCAGATCAATAAAGGCCATTTGCCGAGGATCCAAATACTGGGGCAACTCCTTGAGACGGGCCAAGGCACTGAGTTGTTTATTGAAGGTGGGACTATTCCACTGCACGACCCCAAGGTGAACCGGCGCGAGGGGAGTTTGGACCACAAGATTCTGTTCATTGCGCCAATCTAAGCCCGTAATGGGTAAATCCTGCTGCTGGAGAATCCGGTGAATCTGCTGCCACTGCTGCTGGCGATCGCTATCCACCGCCAATG
>NZ_JACOMP010000023.1:0-3688 GCF_014466085.1 Thermosynechococcus sp. OHK43 | reverse complement strand
TGTGTACCGCCGGCAAGCATTCCCCCTACATTGAGTGGTCAACCCTGCTGACGATCGACCCCGAAGTAATCCTTGTCATGCCCTGTGGTTTTGACCTGGAACGCACCCAGCAAGAGCTTGACCAAGCATTGCAAACCCATCCCCAGTGGCAGCAATTGCGTGCCCTGCAAACCGGTCAACTGTACATTGTGGATGGCAACGCCTATTTCAACCGTCCGGGGCCTCGCCTAGTGGATTCCCTAGAAATTCTGGTTGAGATTCTCCATCCCTGCCCAGAACCGAAATTCTGCGGCGTGGGTTGGCGGCCATACCGGCCATACGTAGTACCCTCCATGGCAAAAATGTCAGACTAACGATAAATGTGAAGAAAAGATAAAAATGACCCGTTGCAGATTTGGCTATTTCGCCTAAGATGGGGGAAACTCAACTGATCTCATTGATCCCCCGCCGTTGTCCCAAATACATCAATAGGCAAACTTCCTATGGCAATTGGTTATTTAGCGCTGGTTTTGCATGCTCACCTCCCCTTTGTCCGCCACCCCGAGAGTGACTACGTTTTAGAAGAAGAGTGGCTCTTTGAGGCGATTACGGAAACCTATGTGCCCCTGATCCGGATGTTTGAGGGGCTAAAGCGTGACGGCGTAGACTTCAAAATCACAATGAGTATGACGCCGCCATTAATTTCAATGCTGCGGGATCCGCTGTTGCAGGAACGCTACGATCAGCACTTGGCAAAACTAGAGGAACTGGCGGAACTAGAGGTAGAGCACAATACCTACAATGGCCATATCCGCTACCTAGCCGAGCACTATGCCCAAGAATTCAACCGCGTACGGCAGACATGGGAAAACTACGATCGCGACCTCATCAAGGCCTTTAAGCAGTTTCAAGACACTAATAACCTGGAAATCATTACCTGTGGTGCCACCCACGGCTACCTGCCCCTAATGAAAATGTATCCCCAAGCGGTGTGGGCACAACTACAGGTGGCCTGTGAGCACTACGAGCAAACCTTTGGGCGTCCACCCAAGGGCATCTGGCTACCAGAGTGCGCCTACTACGAAGGCCTAGAGCGAATGCTGGCGGATGCTGGTTTGCGCTATTTCATTACCGATGGCCACGGTATTCTCTATGCTCGTCCCCGCCCTCGCTTTGGCACCTATGCCCCCATTTTTACCGAAACTGGGGTGGCTGCCTTTGGCCGTGATCACGAATCCTCCCAGCAGGTGTGGTCATCGGAGGTGGGCTATCCGGGGGCACCTGAATACCGTGAGTTTTACAAGGACTTGGGTTGGGAAGCGGACTACGAATACATCAAGCCCTATATCATGCCCAATGGCCAACGCAAAAATACCGGGATTAAGTACCACAAAATTACTGGGCGTGGCCTTGGTCTAGGGGATAAGCAGCTCTATGACCCCTACTGGGCACGGGAAAAAGCTGCCGAACACGCTGCCAATTTCATGTTCAACCGCGAAAACCAAATTCGCTACCTGTACCAACTGATGCAGCGTCCGCCGATTGTGGTCTCTCCCTACGATGCTGAACTCTATGGCCACTGGTGGTATGAAGGGCCTTGGTTCCTTGACTTTCTCTTCCGCAAGGTCTGGTTTGACCAAGACACCTTTACCATGACCCACTTGGCAGACTATCTGCGCGCCCATCCCACCCAGCAGGTGTGCCGTCCTTCCCAGTCCAGTTGGGGCTACAAGGGCTTTCATGAATATTGGCTGAATGACACCAATGCTTGGATTTACCCTCACCTCCATAAGGCTGCTGAACGGATGATCGAACTGGCCAAAGGGGAGCCGTGGGATGAACTGAGTTGGCGTGCCCTCAACCAAGCGGCACGGGAATTGCTCCTTGCCCAATCCTCCGACTGGGCCTTTATTATGCGGACGGGAACGATGGTGCCCTATGCGGTTCGCCGCACCCGTAGCCACCTGATGCGCTTCCACAAGCTCTACGATGACATCAAGGCACAAAAAATTGATGCCGGCTGGCTGGAAAAGGTGGAAGCGATTGACAATATCTTCCCCCACATTAACTATCGGGTCTATCGCCCCTTGTAGTCAGGGCAGTGCTTAGAGAACACCAAAGCCCTTGCGTTTCTTTTGCTTCTTGGGCTTTTTGGCAGTCTGGGCACGTCCCCCTCGACCCATTGGGTTCAGACCCGGCATCCCCATTCCCGGAAAGCTCCCTTGACCCATCTGCTGCATCAGCGATCGCATGCGTTGGAAATCGCTGACCAACTTTGTAACATCGGCTACTTGATAACCGGAACCTTTGGCCACCCGTTCACGGCGACTGGGGGAACTGGCAAGAAGTTCAGGATTGCGGCGCTCTTCGCGGGTCATGGAGTTAATCATTGCTTCTGCCCGTTTCAGTTGCTGTTCCCCCTGCTGGAGTTGCTCCGTTGAAATTTTATTCATGCCGGGGATGAGCTTCATAATTCCCGCCAGGGAACCCATATTTTTTAGCAAGCGCAGTTGCTTGAGGAAGTCATCAAAGTCAAACTGGGCTTCGAGGATTTTGCGGGACATTTTTTCGGCATCGGCCAAGTCCACTTCCTCTTGGGCTTTTTCGACAAGGGTGAGGACATCCCCCATCCCCAAGATGCGCGAAGCCAAGCGATCGGGATAGAAAGGCTGGAGAGCTTCGACTTTTTCACCAACACCAATAAACTTAATCGGCTGTCCAGAGACCTGACGCACCGAGAGAGCTGCGCCACCGCGTGTATCGCCATCTAGCTTGGTGAGAATGGCCCCCGTAATCCCCACCTGCTCATGGAAAGCACGGGTGAGGTTGGCCGCCTCTTGCCCGGTCATCGCATCCACCACCAAGAGGGTTTCGTGGGGTTGTACTGCTTCCTTAATGGCCGCCAGTTCTGCCATCATCTCGGCATCAATTTGTAGGCGCCCCGCAGTGTCAATAATCACGGTATCCACACCCAGTTCCTTGGCTTTGGCCACCCCTTGGCGAGCAATTTCCACAGGGCTAACCTCTGTACCCATTTCAAACACGGGCACATCAATTTGTTTGCCAAGGGTCATCAACTGGTCAATGGCAGCGGGACGATAGACATCGGTAGCCACCAACAGAGCACTGCGGCCTTCTTTGCGTAGGTGCAGAGCTAACTTTGCGGTGGCGGTGGTTTTCCCCGTTCCCTGTAAACCCGCCATGAGAATAATCGTGGGTGGTGACTCCCCGTGAGCAAGGGGACTGTGGGATTCCCCCATGACCTCAACGAGGGCATCATAAACAATTTTGATAAATTGCTGATCGGGACGAACCCCGGCAATGACTGTGGCACCGATCGCCCGCTGACGGACGTTTTCAATAAAGTCTTTGGCGACCTGTAGGTTGACATCGGCCTCTAATAGGGCGCGCCGCACTTCCCTAAGAGCTTCCTGGATATTGTTTTCCGTAATTTTGTCTTGACCCCGTAGGGTTTTCCAAGCAGATTCAAGGCGTTCGGCAAGGGCGTCAAACATGGATTACAGCTCAAGGGGTGACAATCATTCTATTAGTCTTAGCCTATTTATCCTAGCAAACCCTCTTCCCCATACAGTCTTTGCTGCCGATTTAAGCAGCGGACTGTGAGTTGCAATTTGTAGCAAAGTTAGCAGTTGCAGTCAACTATATCCGCTAGGCTTTCACGATAAAATGAAAGCACTAGGGTTGGAGT
>NZ_JACOMP010000022.1:0-9573 GCF_014466085.1 Thermosynechococcus sp. OHK43 | reverse complement strand
CTTTTTGCATGATTTGAGTCAAAAAGAAACCGCTGAACTTTTGGGCCTCAGTGCGGTCACAGTCTCTCGGCAGATTAAAAAAGGCCTCCAAGCCCTACAACAGATGATGCGTCACGATGACGCTGAATCTTGAAAATGCATAAAATATACTCATGGTTGATTTTGCTGCCCCCCTAGCGGCTTTAGCGGCACATCGTTGGTTCAAACTCATCAACGGTGCCAGTTTCCAAGATGTTGCCCAAATTTATAACCTGACGTTGGCCTATGCACTTGCAGGGGCTGATTGTATCGATGTGGCCGCCGACCCTGCCGTGATTTACGCAGCCAATGAGGCCTTGGCCGTTGCCGCCAGCCTTGGTGCAACCCGCCCCCTACTGATGGTGAGTATTAACGATGGGACTGACCCCCATTTTCGGAAGGCCACATTTGATCCAAGTCGCTGCCCGCCAGGGTGCGATCGCCCCTGTGAACGCATTTGTCCTGCTGAGGCGATTCGTTTTAATGAACAGGTGCAAGGGGTGGTGCGCGATCGCTGCTATGGGTGTGGTCGCTGTTTACCCCTGTGCCCGCTGGGCCTGATTACCACCGATGAGCAACCCGCAGTCTTTGAGGACATCACGTCCCTGATTAGGGCTGGCACGATCCAAGCCCTCGAAATCCACACCCAACCCCAACGTTACAGTGCCTTTAGCGAGCTTTGGCAGCAAGTGCGCCCGTGGGTACGGTATGTGCAGGTACTGGCCATCAGTTGTCCCCAAGGGGAGGGGATAATTGACTATTTGCATTGGATCAATAGGCAGATTCAACCTTTGGAGTGTGCTCTCATTTGGCAGGCCGATGGCCGCCCTATGAGTGGCGATATTGGCGATGGCACAACGCGAGCCACCATTCAATTGGGTCAGGCGATTTTAGGGGCAAATTTACCCGGATTTGTACAGTTGGCGGGCGGCACAAATGGCCATACGGTTGCTAAACTCAGGGCAATGGGACTATTAGCTCCAGGGGGAATTGCTGGTGTTGCCTATGGTAGTTATGCCCGCAAACGCCTTGCCCCTTTCCACGCGATCGCCGACCAACCCTGGCAAACTGTTCCTGACGTCCTTGCAGCGGCTGTCGCTGAAGCAGCTACCCTTGTTTCTCCGTTGAAATCTGTCCCGTCACTCTCTGTGCCCTATGGTTGAATTGACTGCTGGACAACGCCAAGTCACTGACGATCTCGATCAATTATTAGCCATCCTACCGCCGCCCCTTGGACAGTCCCTCACCGATCATCCGCAGCGGGAAGAACTCCTAGAAATTGTTCTAGATTTGGGGCGACTGCCGGAAGCGCGGTTTATCCACAGCACCCAATATCTTGCCGCGACGCCCGTCAGCCGTGAGATGTTGCAATATGCCGTGGATCGGGTGGGCGAGTTTAGTGGTGACAATCGCGCTGGGATTGAGCGTACGCTGCACCGTATTAGTGCCCTGCGCAATCGCCAAGGAACGATTATTGGCTTGACCTGCCGGGTGGGGCGAGCCGTCTTTGGCACGATTGGCATGATTCGCGACTTGGTTGAAAGTGGCCAGTCCATTTTGCTCCTGGGGCGGCCGGGGGTCGGTAAAACCACCGCTCTACGGGAAATTGCCCGCGTTTTGGCGGATGAGTTGCACAAGCGGGTGGTGATTATTGACACCTCCAATGAAATTGCTGGCGACGGTGATATTCCCCATCCGGCCATTGGCAAGGCACGGCGGATGCAGGTGGCACGCCCAGAACTTCAGCATCAGGTGATGATTGAGGCGGTGGAAAACCACATGCCCCAAGTGATTGTTATTGATGAGATTGGCACAGAACTAGAGGCGCTAGCGGCACGCACAATTGCTGAGCGAGGCGTACAACTGATTGGTACGGCCCACGGCAACCAAATTGAGAACCTGATGAAAAACCCGACCCTCGCAGATTTAGTGGGGGGCATTCAATCGGTCACCCTTGGGGATGAGGAAGCGCGCCGCCGGGGCACCCAAAAGAGTGTTCTTGAACGCAAAGCTCCACCCACCTTTCAAATAGCTGTGGAAATGCTAGAGCGCGATCGCTGGGCCATTCATCTCGATGTGGCTGCCAGTGTGGATCTCCTGTTGCGGGGGCGCCAACCAGTTCCGGAAATTCGCAGCGTTGCTGCCGATGGCTCAGTGGTGATTAGTCGCCCTGAACCTGCCCCCCAGCGATCGGAGGTCAAATCTGCGCCTCAGCGTCCCTCCTGGCGGGACAGTGGCCAGATGCTACCGGTCACTGATGGCAGTAAAGAACCTCTGCGAGCGAATTTTGCCCGGTTGCTGGAAGCGACATTGGATGCCCCCACGGTCGGTCCGAATGGGGAAGAGCTCCCCCTCCACGTTTTTCCCTACGCCGTCAGCCGCCACCATTTAGAGCAAGCAATTCAGACCCTAAACCTGCCCATTGTGGTCACGAAGGACATTGATCAGGCGGATGTGATTTTGACGCTGCGCTCCCACCTCAAGGGGGAAAGCAAGCTGCGGCACTTGGCCCATATTCACCATCTACCCATCCATGCCATCAAAACCAACAGTATGGCGCAAATTGTCCGAGGGCTACGGCATTTGCTTGGCATTGAAGACCCCAGCCCAGCAGAGTCAGCGGATCTCTCCCTCTTTAGTCCAACGGGCAGTGATGATGAATTGGAAGCCCTTGAGGAGGCGCGCTTAGCCGTGGAAGAAATTGTTATTCCCAAGGGGCAAGTCGTGGAGCTACTCCCGCGATCGGCGAATATTCGACGGATGCAGCATGAGCTGGTTGAGCACTACCACTTGACTTCCTGTAGCTTTGGTGAGGAGCCAAACCGACGACTGCGGATTTATCCCAACTTCTTGCGCTAATTAGGGATTTACCAGCGCCTGTAAAAAGGCGCCTATGCGGTCAATGGGCAAAACATGCTGCACACTCCCAAGGGCAATAGCCTCCTTGGGCATACCAAAAATCACACTGGTGGCTTCATCTTGGGCAATGGTGATTCCGCCAACCTTGGCAATTGCTTGCATCCCCGCTGCGCCATCATCTCCCATTCCCGTGAGCAACACCCCAATAACAGCATCGCCATAGTAAGCTGCTAGGGAGCGAAACATTACATTGACAGAGGGACAATATCTTTCGTTGGCAGAAGCGGGTATCAGGCAAAACTTGCCTCGGCAATCAATTTCTAAACTCAAATGATCTGGTGCAAAATACACGGTTCCAGGTTGGGGCGTTTCACCGGCAGTTGCCACAGTAACCTGCAGTTTGGTTTCTTGGGATAGCCAACATATCAGACGGCTGAGAAAGCCAGGACTAATGTGCTGGGTACAGACAATGGGTAGAGGGAAGGTTGCAGGCAACGACTGCAAGACCTTGGCGATCGCTTGAGGGCCCCCTGTCGAAGCACCAATTCCAACAATAGCTAGGTTTAATGATGAGTGCCCCTTTGGCAGGGGTGGCGCTGCAACACTTGGAGAACTAAGGGTAGGACGTAGGGAGCGGGTAAACACTTTCACTCCTGCAAGTACTCGAATCTTATTCAGCAGTTGGGCGCGATCGTAATCGGCTAGCAGACCGCTACTCGGCTTGGGAAACACATCAATTGCACCTGCTTGCAGCAGCTCAAAGACCGTTTCTTCCTCGGCTGTAGCTACGGTGATCACTAAAATAGGACGCGGGTAACGCGCCATAAGTTGACGGGTTAGCTCTAACCCATCTATTTCTTTCATGTACAGATCCGTGCAGACAACATCCGGTTGGCAGGATGGAATTGCAATGAGGGCCTCTTTGCCGTTGGTGGCTACCCCAACAACCTGAATATCCGATGCAGATTGCAACAGTTGCTTAAGAGTACTCAGGGCAATTGGTGAGTCTTCAACTAAAAACACCCGAATAGTCATTGAAGTAGACTTTACACATTCTCATGGGGTCGCAATCTTGGGAGCTTTGCTGCGGGTGAGCATCTGAGTGTCTCCAGTCTCGGAAGAAATCCAGAACAGTTGGAGAACTGCTAACACTGATCATAAGAATTGGATGCGAAAACCACTATTGGATTATTGGATGGCCTCAATAAATTTAAAGCCCTGTCTTCCTGCCATTTCTAAATCCGCAAAAGTGACATCGGGTTGACTTCGCCCAATTTGAAGACAATAGGAGAGTTCTCGCTAGGAAGAACAGTGGCTCTAGCCATTCCACAGCACCCTACTTTTGAGCGAGTCACCCTCACCCCTCTGGCGGTAATCAAGAAACAGTGGGAAGGGAAGGCTATTGAGTGGCTCTTTTAGCCTGGTTTGAGTGTCTATTGTTAACTCCACTACTTTTGAGCAACTAAATCACACTCAATCCTAACACAGTTTAATAGCTAGCATGGCTATTCTTAAAACCCCTCTTGGATTAGCCTACTTTTTTGCTGGCGAGAACCCGAATCTTAGTAATTAAAGTACTCTTGAGGCGCTCATAATCTTCTGCTGAACCAGCAGTGGGCTTGGGAAAGAAATCAAGGGCACCCGCCTGCATCAGGTTATAGATATTATCCACATCCGTGGGTTGTACGGCGTTACTAATCACTAGTACGGGACGAGGAAATCGCTTCATGACTTCTCTGGTAAATTCTAGGCCGTCCATGCCCGGCATTTGCAGATCAGTACAGATGACATCGGGCTGGGTACGTTCAATAACTTCGAGTCCTGCAGCGCCATCCATAGCGGTTCCCACGACCTCTATTTGTTCCGAGGAGCTGATGAGTCGTTGCAAAATCTCGAGGGCAACTGCCGAGTCTTCAATCAAAACCACTTTAATTTTTTCAATTTTGCTCATGAATCAGTTCCTTAAGGGTATCGAGTAGTAGACTTTGGTCAAAATTACCTTTGGTCAGGTAAGCATTGGCACCCGCGGCAAGAGCACGCTGGCGATCGCTCGCTCCTGCTAAGGTTGTAACAAGGATAATCGGCAGGGTTTTATACTCAGGGAGTTGGCGAATTCGCCGGGTCATTTCAATACCGTTTTGCTGCGGCATTTCTACATCCGAGACCACCGCCTGAAAGTGACCTGTGCGCAATTGTTGAAAACCATCGGCACCATCAACGGCGGTGGCGACCTCATAGCCCGCCCGCTCTAAAATGCGCCGCAGTTGGGTACGAATAGGTAAGGAGTCTTCAACCAAGAGGATGCGAGGCTTGGTAACCGGCTGGAAAACCCGACTCGTCTGGGCATCAGCAAAGGTGTGCACCAAGGCAATGGGGCGCAATAGGTGACAAAGTTCACCGTTGTCAAGAAGGGTGACGCCCAAGAGGTGGGGGAGCTGTTGCAGCAGAGGATGGTGGGGTTTAAGCTGCACATTTTGAAAATCCACAATTTCGTCAACAATGAGGCCGCGATAGCGATTGCCCTGCTGCAAAATCACACAGGGATAGGGAGGACGTTGGGGTGGTGTCTGTTGTCCCAAGAGAGCCGCCAACCAAGCAATGGGCACAGGATGATTTTCCCACAGCAGGGTAGGTTCACTGACCTCTGACAAGAACTCCTCTTGTCGTACGAGTAAGCTGGTGACGATCGCGTCAATGGGTAAGCCATAGAAATACTTCTGCAACCGTACCACCAAGATGGTCATTGTCCCCCGATTGGCTTGCAGTGTTATTTGGAAACGGCAACCTTGTCCCGGTGTCGATTGAACTTCAAGGCTACCATTGAGTTCCTCCACATTGGTGCGCACCACATCTAGACCGACCCCGCGTCCCGAGAGAGTACTGACCTGCTGTCGGGTGGAAAAACCCGGAGTAAAAATTAGTGCCTCAATCTCAGCGGGGCTCATCGCTGCTAATTCTGCTTCTGTATAAAGTCCCCGTTTTAGCGCTGCTTCCCGGATAGCCGATCGATCAAGGCCACGACCATCATCAATGACTTCAATGACCACTTCATTGCCCTGGCTACGGCCACGAATCCTTAGGGTTCCTTCGGCAGGTTTCCCCCGTTGCTGCCGTTCAGCGGGAGACTCAATTCCGTGATCAAGGGCATTGCGCACCAAGTGGGTCAAGGGGTCTTTCATCCCCTCAAGAATCCGCCGATCTACTGTGATTTCGGCACCCTCAATAATTAACCGCACCTGCTTGTTTTGTTCCTTGGCAATATCCCGCACGGCGCGGGGGAGTAGATTAAAAATTGTGCTCAAGGGTAAAAATTGGAGGTTTTGAATCTCATGTTTGAGGCCACCCACCACAGCAGTGAGGTGAGCATCATCAACGTTAGCACGAGCTTGCAATTGTTGCAGGCATTTGCCTAGGGTATCTAGTTGTTGCCGCAAGTGATCGTAGCGCTGCCGCAAAGCAAAGAGTTCCGGATAGGGCTGCAGCAGGCGTTGACTGTCAAGGGCATGTGCCTGAACTTGCTCCCAGTAACTGAGGGCTTCAGCAATGAGTTCCCGTTGGCGAGCAATCCGCTGCTGGGTGAGACTCAAGTCACCAATAGTCGTCATTAGGGCATCTAGCTTGTGACTTGCTACCCGCACGCTTTCAATCTGATAGCGATCGTCAGCGGTAGCAGGAGTTTTGGGGTCAACAGCTTCTTCCTCTAGAGTGGAAGGAAGTGGAACCTCTTGGAACGTTTCATAGGCGGCCAGCAGTGCATCGAGATCGTCGTCACTTCTTGAGGGGCTTAGTGAGGAAGCACTGGGCTCTGGGGTTCCTAGGGTAGTGTCACTATGTAAAACTTGCATCAGGTCAGCCGCAATATGAAAAGTACTGACATTGGCTGGCTCTCCAGTGACTGCTTCATGGGCAATTTTTTTGACTGCATCCAGACCACGGTAGAGAACTTCAAACAGATGCGGGCTAGGTTCCAAATTGCCCTGCCGCCAGTGGCTAAAAATCTCCTCTAGATGGTGAACCAGGGTTTCGGCCTCAGTGACCCCTAGCATTCGCGAGTCGCCCTTGAGGGAGTGGGCTTCCCGCATGAGAGTTTCAAGGAGAGAGCGATCGTGGGGATTGGTTTCAAGGGCAAGAATTGCAGACTCAATAGCTTGCAGATGGTCGGCACTGGCGATTTGATAGAGCGATCGCAACTCACTATCTTCAATGTACATGGATGTACACAACCCCTAGACTGAGTTTTGCAAAGTTTGTGCAGCTTCCAATAGCTGGTGGGTTGCTGTCTTAATTTGGGACATACTCGCAGAGGTTTCCTGCGCAGCTAGATTGATGGCATTCATCGCCGAAATTACCTGTTGCACTCCCACAGCCTGCTGTTTGGAACTGAGGGCAATTTGTTGGCTGTTTAAATGCACTGCCTCAACGGCACTGGTAATTGTCGTGAAGGTTTCCGAAGTGCTCTGTGCCAATTTAGCACACTCATTACTGGCCTTCATGCCTTCATCGGTGACCATGACTGTACTGTTCATGGCTGCTTGCACTTCACGAATCAGGTTGGTGATTTTCTCGGCTGATTTTTTGCTTTGATCCGCCAGTTTGCGAACTTCTTGAGCTACCACAGAAAACCCCTTGCCCTGTTCACCCGCTCGTGCTGCTTCCACTGCTGCATTCAAAGCAAGAATATTGGTCTGGTTGGCAAGGTCGCTAACCAGTTCAGAAATGGCAGTGACTTGAGTCATTTGCTCACTCAGTTGCATGATCTTCTCAGCGATCATCAGGACATTATCCCTAAGGGTATTAATCCCATTGACTGTTTGCTGAACCGTTTCTTTGCCATAGTTAGCTAGCTCCATTGCCTGCTTGGCGCCTGCTGCTGAGGCCTGAGCTTGCTCTGTCGATTGGCGAGAGGAAGCGCCCAATTCTTCCATGGTAGTGGTGGTCTGATTCACTGAAGCAGCCTGTTGGGCAAGCACCTTTTCCTGTTCGTCAACTGCCGCAGCAGTTTGACTGGAAGAGGTCGCAATTTGGGTGGATATCCGGGAAAGCAGAGCAACGGTACCCTTGACAGTGAAAATAAAAATAACAATGAACAGAATTTGCACAATAAAAAAGATAATCTCAGCAACTTGAACGAAATTACTTGATCTTTTAGCAGCCATTTCGGCGGCCTTAACAGTGTCATCGCTCAGCTTAAAGAAATCCTCACTGTCTTGAACCAAGCGATCAACATTCACTTTGGGCTGCTGGAGCTGCTCTTTGAGCTTTTGCCACTGCGATTGCAATTGCAGCATTAAGTTGCGGAATTCTGGATCTTTGGCAGGGGGAATTCCCATTTCCACATCACCATTGATCAAAGCATTAATTCGGCGATCATTGGAAGCAATAAGTTCATTGATATTACTGTCTCCAAGGCGCAGTTTCACAATTCGTTGGGTGCCACCACGTACGCGACCTGCCTCGTTAATAATAAGGAAATCGTCCTTAGCACGGTTAAAGGTAAAGACATAGGCGCCCAAGGCGGATAAGCTCAACAGGGCAATGCCGCCAATCAGGAAATAAAATCGATAGCGAATACGCATGATTAACCCTCATAAAAACTAGGAAGAGATCAAGTATGACTATAGGTCCATTTTACTTTCTAAGCCACCTTGGTTGGGACAATTAATTTGTTTACTAATTGATTGATATTGAGCAATTTGATAACTCGCCCCTCTTCAATGATAGAACCAACATAGCCGCTGTCATGAACTGCCAAAAAAGAGCTTAACTTAACCTCCTGGGAGAGATAGCTGATGATTCCCTGTACATCATTCACTAAAACCCCTAGCAACATAGAATTCACTTTGAGGACTACTGCTTTCTTGAGGGGGGCGGGTGATTGGGGTAGCCGCAGTAGCTCTCGCAGATCGAGTAGGGAAATAACTTCATTCTGAAGAGAGACATGGCCGGCAATGAAGCTTGGTGCTTTTGGGGCTGGAACAAGATGGTTAACTTCAATAAATTGCTGAATCTCCCCCAGTGGAATGGCAAACTGTTCTCCCTCCAGTGCAAAGACCACTGCCGTCAATGTTCCCCCTAGAGGCTCTTGGAATGCTACCTGGTGACATAGAGCCTGTTGCCGTTGCCGCAGGAGTGCTCGCTGAACCAAGGTTGCCGTTGGCCAATAGCGGTCGTAGAAGTCGTAGCTGGGATAGTGTTCTAGTTCTGCTGAAATTCCTTCGGATGTGAGTCTTGCCACCTCCACTGGTGCGCGAATGAGGGTGTCAACATTGATTAAAATCAACACCTCCTCAGCCACTTGAGCGAGGCCTGCTACAAACGCAGTATTGAGGAGACCAGGATGACCGTAGTCAGGCTCTTGGCGCAGTTCAACAGTGCTCCCTAAAATTACATCTTCCACTTGATGAACAACCACCCCCACGCGTAACCCCGTTGCTCTCAGCACAATTACAACGTCAGTCTCTCGACACTGAGGTGGCGTGATCCCTAGGCGACAGCTTAGATGCATGATGGGAATGAGATCCCCCCGCAGGTTGAGGACTCCAAGAATATCGTTAGGTGCCTCTGGGATAACCGTAAGTTCTGGGAGACTAAAAATTTCCTCAACTGTGGATAAGGGGAGCAGGCACTTTAACCCAGCAGTTGTTAGTTGCAAATAGTCCATGGCATGGTAGTTAAATAAGTTTCTCAATTGTACTG
>NZ_JACOMP010000021.1:0-17954 GCF_014466085.1 Thermosynechococcus sp. OHK43 | reverse complement strand
TTTTGCTCTATCTTGCATTGTAAAGCTCCTGTCTTCCCGAAAAATGTATTCTACTTAACGTTTCCTTGACGTTCTTTATTAGGATCCTTATAGTTATAGGCTTTTCCTAATGTCCCGCTCCGAATGGTTGACCAGCCTATTCCCGCTTTGGGTAATGCTTACGGCAATTGTGGCGCTAGTGTATCCACCCCTATTTTTGTGGGTCAGCAGCGATCTCATTGTCTGGATCTTGATGATTGTCATGCTGGGGATGGGAATCACGCTGAGTTGGCAGGAGTTCCAGGCCGTGGGGTTAATGCCTCGCACGGTTGCCCTCGGATTTGTTGGCCAGTACGTGATTATGCCGACGGCGGGATGGCTGGTTGCACAGCTATATCAATTGCCCACGCCCTTTGCCGTAGGACTAATTTTAGTCGCTTGCTGCCCTGGTGGAACGGCCTCCAATGTGGTGACGTTTATTGCCCGTGCCCATGTGGCGTTGTCAGTCGTCATGACCCTTTGCTCAACGCTGGCAGCGATTATTTTGACACCCCTATTAACCAAGCTACTGGCAGGTCAATACGTTGAAGTAAACGCCCTGCAACTATTTTGGGGCACAGTCCAAGTGGTATTGCTGCCCATTGTGATCGGCTTAGCTTTGAATACCAAAGCCCCCAACTTGGTGAAAAAAGTGCTCCCTATTTCTCCCTTGATTTCAGTTTTGGGCATTTGTGTCATCTGTGGTGGCGTGTTTGCAGCAAGTGCCAAGGCAATTCTCAGTCATGGTTTGCAACTGTTGGCAGCTGTTGTGTCCCTCCACAGTTTGGGCTTTCTTGGCGGCTACTATCTTGCTCGAGCTGTGGGCTATTCAGAGCGCACCTGTCGGACAATCGCCATCGAGGTGGGCATGCAAAACTCTGGGCTAGGGGTGGCGTTAGCGCGGCAAGCCTTTGCAAATCCCCTCACTGCAGTACCCTGTGCGATTTCGGGGGTGGTGCATTCCCTAATTGGCAGTCTCTTGGCGGGTATTTGGCGGTGGCAGCAGGGAGCAGCAGCTGTTCCAAAAATCTGAGGCTCCTTCACGATAGATTGAAAAATGTTTGCGCCCTGAGTATTGTCATGACAGCTTCTTCTCCCATTTCGACAACAACTGCGCCTTCCCTGACCCCAGTACCAGTACCCCGCTGGGATCTCACTGTTCCGCTGTGGTTGGCGCTGGCGATCGCTGCCGTTGCCACGGTCATCCTCTACATTTTCTTTTTGCCCTTTCAGGGCACCTACCTTGGCCAACTGCTTCTCAATCGGGGCTGGACGCAACCCGTGGCTGTCTTTTTTGCGTGGACGGTTTTGGTGTTTACAATTTTGAAGGCGATTGCTCTGTTTCAACAGACCCCCAGCCTGCGTCAAATCTGGATCCCCGCCAACTACCCCTTCACCGCGATGCGGGATATTTTGCAATTGCAGCAAACCCTTGCCCAACGGCGGACGCTCCTTCCCAATCGCTGTGCTCGTGTTTTAGGGGCATTTCTCAGTAGTGGCCAGCGGGAGATTGCTGTTGAAGCCGCCGCAGAAGACAGTGGCAGTGCCGCAGCCGCCACCGATGCCTCCTATACGATTCCCCGGGTTCTAGTCTGGGCAATTCCCCTGTTGGGTTTTATTGGCACGGTGGTGGGTATTAGCCAAGCGGTCAGTGGCTTTTCCAGCTTTTTGGAGACAGCTCAGGACGTGAACCAAATCAAGGAGGGGATTGGTGGTGTGACGACGGGGCTAGCGGTGGCCTTTGATACTACCCTTGTAGCCTTAGTGCTGAGTGTGCTGGTGATGATCCCAATGGTAATCGTTGAACGCTGGGAGAATAAGTTGCTGCTGCAAATTGACACCTACATTAACGATCAACTGCTGCCCCGCCTCCCCGTTACGAATATGACCGCAGGGGTGGATGGTGAACCCCTCCAACAAGTGATTCAGGAAACTATTCGCACGGCGTTGCCCACAGAAGAAAAGCTACAAAAACTGTTGGAGAACTTAAATCAACTGGCCCTTACTGTGATCAGGGATCGGCAGCAATTTGTGGCCACGCTCGAGGAGCGGCAGCAACAGTCCATTGAGCAGTTTGAGCGCCTTGTAACCCAGATTCAGCACAGCCAAAGGGAACTGCGGGCGCAGGTCAACCAGGAACAGACCGCCATTGCCCAAGAACTGCGGCAACAGAGCCAGTACATGGCCCAACTTTTGGCCGAGAGCGATCGCACCCTGCAACAGCGGTTACAACTGTTAGAAACCCTCAACCAAGCCCTGCAGGCCCTCGCGGATACAGGGAATCTGCAACTGCTTCTCGATCGCCTCAACGACACGCTGGGGCATCTGCAACCCGTATTACGGCAACTGGCACAGCCCCGACGAATGATGCTGGTGGAGCAACCCGGCTCCTTGGAGGGGGGCGATCGCCCGCTTTAGAGGCTAGACCGCGAGGAACCGCTGAATCACCTCTTGGCTGAGATCACTGGTAGGGCCAGAGGCAACAATGCCCCCCTTTTGCATTGCATAGTACCAGTCCGCCTCACGGACAAAGTGGAGGTGCTGTTCCACTAGGAGAACAGAAATGCCTCGGGCGGCAATAATGCGACGAACCGCCGCCTCAATCTCAAGGATGATCGAGGGTTGAATGCCTTCGGTGGGTTCATCCAGCAAAAGCAGTTTGGGTTCTCCCATTAGGGCGCGAGCGATCGCCAACTGTTGCTGCTGCCCACCGCTGAGATCTCCCCCCATGCGGTGGAGCATTTTCTTCAGGATAGGAAAGAGTTCAAAAATTTCCTCTGAAATCTCCTGTTTTGCCCGCTGACGGGGACGCGCCTCCAAGCCAAGGAGGAGATTCTCCTTCACCGTCAACCGGGGAATAATTTCCCGTCCTTGAGGTACATAGCCAATTCCCAGCTTGGCTCGCTGATCCGGACGCAACGGCAAGAGAGATTCTCCTTGACAGTCCAGCTGGCCGCTGCGGGGCTTGATCAGGCCAATGATTGTTTTCAGGAGTGTGGTTTTGCCGACGCCATTACGGCCAATGAGGCACACCATTTTGCCAGGGGGCACACTCAGGTCAATATCCCGCAGGATATGGCTTTCGCCGTAATAGACATTGAGGCCACGAATGCGCAGCATCCAATCGGCATCCACTGCTGTCCTCGCTAGGGGGTAGTGATCAACGCGAGTCATGGTTGTTGTGCTAAGTCGGATTCTTCGAGGGGAGCACCTAAATAGACTTCAATCACGCGGGGATCATTTTGTACGGTTTCAATAGAACCTTCGCAAAGTACCGAGCCCTCATGGAGAACCGTAACCGTGCGAGCAATTTGGCGGACAAACTCCATATCGTGCTCAATGACAATAATGGAGTGGCTTTCGGCCAGGGCCACTAGAAGCTCTCCCGTTAGGTGGGTCTCCTCATCCGTGAGACCTGCCACCGGTTCATCCACCAATAGCAAATCGGGGGATTGTGCCACCAGCATGCCAATTTCTAGCCACTGCTTTTCACCATGGGAGAGGAGTCCTGCCGGAAAGTTAGCTTTTGGCCGCAGACCAATGATATCAATCAAGCTGTGCAAGCGATCGCGCTCCTCGCGGGACAGTGGCTGAAACAGCATTGCCAAGACACTCTTACGGCGGGCTACTGCTAACTCCAAATTTTCCTGCACTGTTAGGTTGAGATAGACGCGGGGAGTTTGAAACTTGCGACCAATGCCCATACGGGCAATTTGATCTTCGCTATAGCGACGCAGATTGCGCCCTTTGAAGAGCACTCGCCCCTGTGTCGGCTTGACTTTGCCCGTAATCACATCGAGGAACGTGGTTTTACCAGCACCATTGGGGCCAATAATCACCCGTAGTTCCCCCGCCTGCATCTGAAACGAGAGATGATTTAGGGCATTGAAACCATCAAAGCTAACGGTGAGATCCTCAATCTCAAGGATAGGTGTCATGGCAATTATTTGCCCTCCTGCTCGAGAACTTGACGCTCATATTGCACCTCAGGATCAAACTCCAACTCTGGATATGTTGCCACGGGTTGCGGTCGCCCCAAGAGTTTCGCAATCAGGTTGGGGGCTTCGGTGCGCAGCCAGCCAACAATTCCCGTAGGTAGTGCCAACACCACAATTAAAAACAGTGCCCCTTGAAAAAAGAGCCAAATATCGGCAAATTGCTCACTCAACAGACTGCGGGCAAAGTTGACCAAGAGTGCTCCCAGCACGGCTCCAATGAGGGTGGCACGGCCGCCAACCGCCACCCAGATCACCATCTCAATCGAGAAGGCAATGTCCATCGCTCGTGGTGAAATGATGCCTGTGCGCAGGGTAAAGAAAGCGCCACCGATCCCTGCCAAGGCAGCGGAAATAGCAAAAACGAGTACCTTATAACTGGTCGGATTGTATCCTGAAAAACGGACGCGGACTTCATCATCGCGAATAGCAACCAGTAGGCGGCCAAAGCGTCCCATTGTCAGACAACGGCAAAGAAGATAGGCCAAGGCCAAGAAAATTACTGTTATGACATAGAACCAATACTGGGTCTGGGCATTGCGCACAGGGAACCCCAGCAGGGTTTGAAAATCCGTCAGGCCATTGGTGCCGTTAAAAAGTTTTTGCTGACCATTAAAGAAGTTAAAAAAGACGATGATGGCTGCCTGAGTAAGGATAGAGAAATAGACCCCTCGGATGCGGTTGCGGAAGACAAGGTACCCTAAGAGTGCCGCCAATAGGGCTGGGATCAGCACCACTGCTGCGACAGCAAAGGCAAAGGAATAGAAGGGATACCAAAACCACGGCAACTCCGTGACCCCGTAGAGGGACATAAAGTCCGGCAGTGGACTAGGGGCAGTGGTGGGTACCTGTAGTTTCAAATGCATGGCGATCGCGTACCCCCCCAAAGCAAAGAAAATGCCATGACCAAGGCTGAGCAACCCCGTAAACCCCCAAATCAGATCAATCCCCAAAGCCACAATCGCCAGAGCCAGATAGCGGTGCAGCAAATCCAAGCGAAACCCCGGCAACAGAGGTGGCATCACGAAAATCAGGATCAAAGCAAGGATAGCCACCACGATTAACTCGCGACCACTGAGGCGATCTTTCGGAAAAAAGAACTGCGATAGCTTAGGCATCGACCATCCGTCCTTTTTGTGGAAAAAGACCAGCGGGACGCAGTTGTAGGAAAGCAATAATCAGGATGAAGACCATCACCCGTGCCATGCTGGTACTAGCAAAAAATTCAAAGAAGTCAAACAGTGCTGTTTGCGGTTCAAGAAAGCGGGTCATCAACCCCGAACCAATGACATAGTTGACAAAGCCAATGCCAAGGGCAGCCACAATCGAACCGACAATTTTACCGACTCCCCCCACGACAACAACCATGAAGGCTTCAACAATGTAGTTCTGACCCGTATTGGGGCTCACAGAACCCAAAAGGCTAATGGCACAGCCTGCTACTCCCGCTAGACCAGAGCCAAGGGCAAAGGTGAGGGTATCAACCGTTTGGGTGGGAATACCCAAGCAGGCACTCATACTGCGGTTTTGAGTTACGGCGCGAATCCGTAGGCCCCATTGCGATCGCAGAAGAAAGAAGTAAATCGCCGCCAGACACACCACCGTCAGGGCAATAATAAAGAGGCGCACAAAGGGAAACTGCACCCCCCAAAGATTCACTCCTCTCCGCAGCCAACTGGGAGCGGTCACATCCACCCCCTGAGCACCAAACCAGGGCTTCGTCATTGCCAGGCCCACCGTGCCCCCAGCCACGAGGCTAGCCGTCAGGCTAATCCCGAAAGAGAGCACCAGTAACACTGGCGATACCCAAGCCTGCCAACGGGGAGCGATCGCCCGTTTAGAGAGGAGCCAGCGGCCACCAAAGAAGAGCAGACAAAAGAGGGCGATCTGCAGCGTCATCTGCCAACTTATACTGCGCACCAACTGTTGCAGGATCAAACTCACACCCCAAGTGGCCAAGAGGGTTTCAAGGGGGCGACCATAGAGATAGCGAATGACTCCCCGCTCAAGAACGACACCGATCCCCGCTGCCACGGCAAAGGCTAAGGGCACTGCTATTAATAGATAGGCATCAAACCAACCCTCCCCCAATTGACGGAAGCCATTTTGTACCACGAGGGTAGTGTAGGCTCCCAGCATCATCAGTTCGCCGTGGGCAAGGTTAATCACGCCCATAATGCCAAAAACAATCGCCAGCCCCAGTGCGGTTAACAGCAACACCGCACCGATACTCATGCCATTGAAGACACTTTCTAGCAAAAAGGTCATGGTTCTAAAACCTGTCAGAAAAAAGCCACCCCAGACAGCCAACTGTGATTGTCAAGCGCCTTAGGGGGCAAAAACTGTTTTTAGGACTACTAAATTTCGGAAATTAGGGAATCAAGCCCCCCCAGCCTTAAATTTGCCGGGGTTATCCACATCAGTGCGCGTCCAATCGCAGGCGAAACCCTTGGTTTCCGGCACAAACTGGTTCCAAGGCAGTGGATCCACGGGCTGGGGTGTGGAGTAAACAATCTTAAAGAGACCATCTTCACCCACCTCACCAATGCGCACTGTTTTGGAAATGTGGTGGTTCGGGAACATCTTCACGGGACCTTCCGGGGCATTAAACGTCTGGCCAATGGCAGCTTGGCGCACTTTTTCCAAATCGTCAGCTGTGCCTGCCTGTTCCACGGCCTGTTTCCAGAGGTGAACGGCAATGTAGGCGGCCTCCATTGGATCATTGGTGACGCGGTTTTGGCCAAACTTCGCTTTGAAGGCCTCGACAAACGATTTATTTTCAGGGGTATCCACAGTCATAAAGTAGTTCCAAGCAGCATACTGCCCCTTGAGGTACTCAACGCCAATGGCTTGAACCTCTTCCTCCGCAATACTGACGGACATCGTTGGGTATTTATCTGGTGTCAGACCTGCTCCCTGCAACTGCTTAAAGAAGGCCACATTGCTATCGCCGTTGAGGGTGTTGAAAATCACACCGCCATCGGGCAAGGCATTGCGAATGCGAGTAATGATGGGCGTGACTTCGGTGTTACCCAAGGGCAGATAGTCTTCACCCACTGTTTCACCACCTTTAGCCGCCAGTTGTGCCTTGATAATTGTGTTGGCCGTGCGGGGAAAGACGTAGTCTGAGCCCACTAAGAAAAATTTCTTACCCTTGTTTTGCAGGAGCCAATCTACGGCAGGTTCGATTTGCTGGTTGGGAGCGGCACCCGTGTAAAAAATGTTTTTCGAGCACTCTTGACCTTCGTACTGCACAGGGTACCAAAGCATGTGATTCTTGGATTCAAAAACCGGCAGTACTGCTTTCCGAGAAGCAGAAGTCCAGCAGCCAAAAACCGCTACCACTTTATCTTGATCGATTAATTTCGTGGCTTTTTCGGCAAAGGTCGGCCAGTCAGATGCCCCATCCTCCAGAATAGGTTGAATCTGCTTGCCCAGAACCCCCCCCGCTTGGTTGATTTGCTCAATGGCCAGTTGGGTAGCATCCACCACACTCTTTTCACTAATGGCCATGGTGCCACTTAAAGAATGCAAAATCCCCACTTTAATAGTGTCACCACCAGCGGCGGTTGGTTGTCCACCACCTCCGGTTTCTGTAGCTGGAGCACACCCTTTAATCAGAAGGCTCGTTCCCAATGCGGCTGAGCCATAGACTAAAAATTTCCGGCGTCCAAGTCCAAATTGTTGAGCCATGGGGTTTTGTTCTCTCGTATAAGCAATAATCTCCCATAGATTAAAAGACATGATTGGTGTAAACTGTACTCTAGGCTACAAAGTTTCAGCGATCGCTCCCCATGGCTAAGTACCCTTTGTCAAGAAGTGGATTGACTGCTAGACAAGTTTAGCTCGGACCTTAGCCCGGTGGCCATTGCATGGGTCGCCCACCCAACAAGTGTAAGTGCAGATGATAGACTGTTTGCCCACCGTCGGGACCATTGTTAATGACAACGCGATAGCCATTCGTTAGACCCTCTGCCTCGGCAATGCGTTTCGCAGTCAGCAGCAGGTGCCCCAGCACGCGGTGATCTTCAGGTTCTGCCAGGCTTAGTTGGGGAATCGGCTTTTTGGGGATCACCAGAATATGTACAGGGGCTTGGGGGTTGATGTCGCGAAAGGCCAGACACAGCTCATCTTCATGGACAATATCCGCAGGAATCTCGCGGCGAAGGATGCGGCTAAAAATGGTTTCCGTGGTCATGTTTTGCTCCTCACAGATACTTGATAGTTTAGGGATCAACCCAGCGGCCATCGGCCTTGATTAATTCCACAAGGGCAGCCACGCCTTCCGCTTCTGGGACTTTCTTAACTTCCTCACGGCCGCGATAGAGGGAGATGTAGCCCGGCTGTTTGCCCACATAGCCATAGTCGGCGTCGGCCATTTCCCCCGGCCCATTGACAATGCAGCCCATGACGGCAATATTCAGACCCGTCAGGTGTTTGGTAGCTTCACGGACTTTGTGCAGCACTTCCTCAAGGTTAAAGAGCGTCCGCCCACAGGAGGGACAGGCCACATACTCCACCATGGTTCGCCGCAGGCCCAAGGCTTGCAAAATGCCGTAGCAAACCGGAATTTCTTTTTCGGGAGCTTCAGTGAGGGACACACGAATTGTGTCGCCAATCCCTTCGGCAAGGAGGGTGGCAATGCCTGCGGTGGATTTGATGCGGCCATACTCGCCATCCCCAGCTTCGGTGACGCCCAAGTGGAGGGGGTAGTCCATGCCCAGTTCGTCCATGCGCTTGACCATCAGGCGGTTGGCAGCAATCATCACCGGTACCCGTGAGGCCTTGAGGGAAATTTCCAGGTTGTAGAAGTTCAACGACTCGCAGATGCGGATAAATTCCAGGGCCGATTCCACCATTCCTTCTGGGGTATCGCCATAGGTAAAGAGCATCCGCTCAGCAAGGGAACCGTGATTGACGCCAATGCGCATGGATTTGCCCTGATCGCGCAGCGAGATCACCAGTGGCTCAAGGGTTTCGCGAATTTTGGCACCAATTTCCTCAAATTCCGCTTGGGTATATTCAGTGCGATTGGGCTTGGGTTTCTCAAAGACGTAGAGCCCCGGATTGATGCGTACATTGTCCACATACTTGGCAACTTCGAGGGCAATTTTCATGCCGTTGTGGTGGACATCGGCAACAAGGGGCACAGGTTTGTAGGTTTTGTAGAGGCGATCGCGAATCTCTTCCATGGCCTTGGCATGGGCAAGGCTGGGTACTGTCACCCGCACAATTTCACAGCCAATTTCATGGAGACGACGAATGGCGGCCACTGAGCCTTCAATATCTAGCGTGTCTTCATTGATCATTGACTGCACCGCCACGGGATGACCGCCCCCAATGATGACAGAGCCAATGGGCACTGGACGGGTTTTGCGACGGACAATGGCGGTTTCTGTCGGAGTAGCTTGAACAGGACTCGGCAGCGTTTGCATAGGATCTAAGTGGCCAAATTGTGCAACTTCTCCCTTTCAGGATGCCATAGAAGCGGCAAACTGCGGCAGGCGATCGCCCCCCAAGACATTTGCCATAATTCTCTGGGAACTTAAACAATTCTCAAGCGTCCCCTTTGCTATTAGCAGCAGCCTTTAACAACTCTAAGGCTGTTTCCAGCAACTGAATTGCCCTAGCCGGAGGTAAGTGACGCAATTTGCCAAGAATCTCAGCCACCAGTTGTTCTTCTTCTGGATAGGTGACTTCCGTTTCATTGAGGTAGGCCATAAAGCTCTCTAAATTATTAAAGCCAAAAACCCGACTTAACTTTAACAGGTTTGCGGTATTTGGAAATGACACCATATTTTCCCATTTTTGCAAGCAGGTATAGGAGATTCCTAACTCAGCGGCAAAGGCACGTTGACTGCGCATCCCCCGTTTATAACGTAGAAGCTTAGAGAGTTGCTTTTGAGAGAGTGGACTAACCATGGGGAACCGAAATACATCCCTAGACAGGGCATTGTGTTTCTCAATAACTTTACATGTTAATCTCATCTAATAACTTTACATGTTAATTTTAACTAATAACTTTACATGTTAATCTCATCAACGCCCACTTTCGCTACACTGTCAAAAGTTGTCACTTGACAACCTTGCTGTCTGCAATTAAACTACAGTTAAAACTTTGTCGGGCAGAAGTTTATAACAGCATTATGCATCCCGAGGACATCAAGGCAGAACTGCGGAAGCGGGGTTGGAATGGTGCCAAAATTGGCAAAAAGCTAGGGGTTTCGCGCCACTGTGTATCGGCAGTGATTCATGGCCGCTCGCGCTCGGCAATGGTTGAAAAGGAAATAGCAACGATTCTTAACAAGCCCCTTTACGTTGTTTTTCCCGATTACTACAGTTACCAACCGCCTTCGGATTAGATTTTTTCTGTCTAATCGCCTATCCTTAGGATAGCCGAACAATTAGAAAAACTGTAATCTAGCAAACAATCTGTAATACTTAGTGTGTTCCTGATATATTTTTTATCATCACAAACCTTACTTTGATATGGGCTTAAACAAAACAAATGACGGACACACTTGCTGAGTATATTCGCCTTTTTCCGGAGCCGATCGCGATCGTCAACGGTAGCGGTGAAATTCTAGCGATCAACGATGGTGCTTCACTTTTTTGGCAGCGGCATACCCAAGAATTAATTGGTGAATCCCTCGCACTGCTGCTCCAGCAATCGCAGGAGCAGGTACAGGGATGGTTAAAGCTGTGCCAAGGGAATGCCCAGATGTTGGCTGCCCATTTTCCGGTTCCCCAGCCTGAAGGAAATCACTGGGTCCTTGAAGGCGTTGGTGTCAATCTGCATGATGAACCCGTTATTTTGACACGGATTGTGCCTAGCTTTTCCCACAATCAGCAGTTACTCGCTCGCCAGTTGCAGCAACTACAGAGGGAATTGGCTCGGCAAATCGCCCTTGTGAAGGAATTGCAGCAATGCCAACAAGCCCTAGAGCAGGAAAAACAGCACCTCCAGAGCCTTGCGGAACAGGATGCCTTGACAGGGTTAGGCAATCGTCGCTTTTTTGACGCGGCACTGAATCGTCTCTGGCAACAGACTCAAGCCGAAGGTCAGGCTTTGACGGTGGCACTGATTGATATTGATGACTTCAAAGCCTATAACGACTGCTGTGGTCATTTGGCGGGCGATCGCGTCCTACAACAGGTGGCTCAAACCCTTAAGGCCCATTTGCGCTCCAACGATGTCATTGCCCGTTATGGGGGTGAGGAGTTTGCCCTTGTACTCCCCTATGTTTCCGCTGGCGCGGCTCTACAAATCCTTGAACGGATGCTCCATCACGTGCGGGAACTGAAAATCCCCCAAGCAGACACGGCGCACCATCGCTACATAACAGTCAGTGCTGGGCTATGCTTTGTCCCTGCCGGGGAAAGTCAGAGCACCTTAACTGAGATGCTTGCCATTGCTGATACTGCGCTTTATCAGGCCAAAAAACAGGGGCGCGATCGCGCTATTCTTCTTGAATGGTCGCAAGAGGCTGTCCCTAGGCCTCAGTGTTGGGATACCAGTTGGCGATCGCCCCCACCTCCGCTAGGATAAACCTCAGTGAAGTTGTCGCTAGTGCTCAGCTATGAATCCTGCACCCAACTACTTTATTGCCAGCCAAATGCGGATCGAGCCACAAATTATCGTGGCACAAAAATTCAAAGACACGTTGGGGGAAGACTTTTCTAAGGCGTGGGCAAACTTTGTCGATTCGGGCCAACTGTGGGCACTGATTATTGGTCTGGCCATTGGTTGGATCTTTGGTAAGCTCCTAAACTTTTAGCTCTGCGAACTGCCTGTGACTGCCCAACCCCAGCCCTGGAGCCAACGCTTTGAACAAGCCCTCCATCCAGCGATCGCCCGCTTTAATGCCAGTATTGGTTTTGACATTCGCCTCATTGAATACGATCTGACCGGCTCCCAAGCCCATGCGCGCATGCTGGCAAAAACGGGGATTATTTCCCCTGAGGAAGCAGAAACGCTGCTCCAAGGCCTAGAGCAAATTCGCCAAGAATACCGAGCCGGCCAGTTTACCCCCGGCATTGAAGCTGAGGATGTTCACTTTGCCGTCGAACGCCGCCTCACAGAATTGGTTGGGGAGGTGGGTAAGAAACTGCACACGGCGCGCTCGCGCAACGATCAGGTGGGCACCGATATTCGCCTCTATTTGCGCTCAGAAATTGACCACATTCTTCAACAACTGCGGCAGTGGCAGCGCACCCTGCTAGATTTAGCAGAATCCCATGTGGAAACCCTCATCCCTGGTTACACCCACCTGCAACGGGCACAACCGCTGAGCTTGGCTCACCATCTGCTGGCCTATGTGGAAATGGCGCAGCGGGACATTGAGCGACTGCGGCAAATTCGGGAGCGGGTAAATGTCTCTCCCTTGGGGGCTGGGGCACTGGCGGGCACAACGTTCCCCATCGATCGCCACTACACAGCGGAATTATTGGGCTTTCGGGAACCCTATCGCAATAGCCTCGATGCCGTCAGCGATCGCGATTTTGCCATTGAATTTCTCTGTGCCGCTAGCCTGATCATGGTGCACCTATCGCGGCTCGCGGAGGAGATTATTCTCTGGGCCTCTGAGGAGTTTGCCTTTGTGCGGCTCACCGATAGCTGTGCCACCGGTTCTAGCATCATGCCCCAAAAGAAAAATCCCGATGTACCAGAATTGGTGCGGGGGAAAAGCGGCCGCGTCTTTGGCCATTTGCAAGCCCTCTTGGTGATGATGAAGGGACTACCCTTGGCCTACAACAAGGATCTGCAAGAAGATAAAGAAGCCCTTTTCGATGCCGTTGATACGGTGCGTGCCTGCCTAGGGGCGATGACAATCCTGATGGCCGAGGGGCTGGTGTTCCAAACCCAACGCTTGGCGGCGGCGGTGGAGAGTGATTTTGCCAATGCCACGGATGTGGCCGACTACTTGGCCAGCAAAGGGGTGCCCTTCCGCGAGGCCTATAACTTGGTGGGGCAAGTGGTGAAAACCTGTGTTGCTCAGAAGAAGCTCCTCAAAGACCTCACCCTTGAGGAATGGCAAGCCCTGCACCCCGCCTTTGGGGCGGATATTTACCAACGGATCGCCCCCCGCCAAGTGGTGGCTGCCCGCAATAGCTATGGCGGGACGGGGTTTGATCAGGTGCGCCAAGCCCTCGCGGCGGCCCGCGATCGCCTTAATGATTTTTAATGAAAAAGGGTGTCATTTGCCCTTAGTCTGAAAAATAGACTGTGGTGACGGTCGTTTTTAGAAACAAAACATTGCAAATCTTTAAGAAGGATCTCGTGATGACGACGTCTCTAGCGACGAAATTGCGCGAAGGCACCAAAAAAGCCCATACCATGGCCGAGAACGTTGGCTTTGTGCGCTGCTTCCTCAAAGGCACCGTAGAAAAAAGCTCCTACCGCAAGCTCGTTGCCAGCCTCTATCACGTTTACAGCGCCATGGAACAGGAGATGGAGCGGCTCAAAGATCATCCCATTGTTGGCAAAATTTACTTTCCGGAGCTGAACCGCAAAAGTAGCCTTGAGCGAGATCTCACCTATTACTTTGGCTCCAATTGGCGCGAGGAAATTACCCCCTCGCCAGCCACGCAGGCCTATGTTGCCCGCATCCATGAAGTGGCCAATACTGCTCCGGAACTTTTGGTGGCCCACTCCTACACCCGCTACCTAGGGGATCTTTCGGGCGGCCAAATCCTCAAAGGGATTGCTGAGCGGGCGATGAATTTGCAAGATGGCGAAGGTACAGCGTTTTATCGGTTCGAGTCCATTAGTGACGAAAAGGCCTTTAAGCAACTCTATCGCCAACGCCTCGATGAACTGCCGGTGGATGAGGCCACTGCAGACCAGATTGTGGATGAGGCCAATGCCGCCTTTGGCATGAACATGAAGCTCTTCCAGGAACTGGAGGGCAACCTGATCAAGGCCATTGGGCAGTTGCTCTTTAATACGCTGACTCGTCGCAAACAGCGCGGCAGCACTGAACTGGCCACCGCCGAGTAACTTAGGAGTAACCTAGAGCGTAAACTGAAAGGCTTTGACGAGCATCCCCGGCACCGTAATGCCCCCAAGGGAGCGGCGTTCGTAGGTATCGGTGTTGGCGATCCAAAGGGGGGTGTCCGTCAAGGCTTCTAGGTTATTGCCCCAAAAGTCATACAGACTGTCATCAAACCGCAGATCGCTAATCGGGGCAACGATTTTGCCCTGCTCTACCCAAAAACAGGCGTAGCGGGTCATGCCCGTTATTCGTCCATTGGGGCGATCGCTCCAGTTCAGGTAGTGCAAATTGCCGACGTACAGCCCTGTATCGAGGGCAGCAAGCGCATCCACCGCTGGCAGGGTACCGGCCAGCACTAGGGGCGATCGCAGGCTTTCTTGGCGGTTGGCACCATTGGCCACCAGGTTGTATTCCTGAGCCGTGCGCCGACTAATAAGCAGCGTTTGCAATTGGCCGCGCTCAATTAAAGACAGGTAGGGCGGAGCGATATCGCCATCGCTATTGAAGCGGGGCACTGTGCCGCTGGTAAAGTCCTCCTGCAAATTGAAAAGGGGGGATAGAGTAACCCCTTCCCGTAACTTGGCGAGGGCACTGCCCCCTTGACGATAGGCGGCCTCACTGACGGCTCCCCAGGAGAGCATCCCCACGAGTTCAGCGACAGCAGCGGGGGCAAAGTAGGTGCGATAGCGTCCTGGCGGCAGCTGGCGCGGCGGCTGTGCCAACTGGGCTAACTGCTGGCGATCGCTGGCAATTTGGGCTTCGTAGGTGGCAGTGTCCCAATGGGTACTGGCATAGCTATTTTTGACTGCCTTGCCCGTGTCTGTAAAGAGGGAATAATCCAAGCAAAAGGTTTCCGTGGCAAACCAGTGCTCCTGGCCTGCGGAGTTAAAGCTACCGCGAGCGATGGTGCCGCCACTATAAATGCCGACAAAATCAAGGTCTTGCACGGGTTTGAGGAGGGTTTCTACAACCGAGTCAGGATCAGGCAAGCGGCCAAGGTAGGTGTCTTGAATAGAGCCCGTATCCGTTGGTGGCACTAGGTAGGGATCCACAGGGAGCTGAACCGTTTCTGAGCGCAATTGCGCCAAATACTCTAGGGCAGCCGCCAGATCTGCCGTCCCCGTATAGGGAAAGGAAGTGCTCGCCGTCCGTTGCTGGACTTGCAACCGCAGTGTCACCACCGTATCTTCTACGGTGCCAATTTGACGAACCCGCGCCCGATTGAAGCGAATAAACTGGCTGGATTCACTTGCAATTTTAACGAAAAGCACCTCTGTTGGTTTCAGGGCAGCAAACAACTGATGGCTAAGGTGCTGAGCAGCAGAAAAGTCAAGTGTCATGCGGCACAGAGTTCTGATGAAGATTCTCAAGGGTATTCCTTAAGTTAACCCATTCTCGACCTGTTCTCTATGGCCACTGATCAGATTTCCTCAAAAAATGTTATTTGGTATTATTTGGCGTATGTTTGGAGTACTGCTGCGGGGTAGTTGTACGACTGCCGGACAAAACCCCACTAAAAGTTAAGGTAGCGATTTTGTGATTTTTAGGGGAGATTATCAAAAAGATTATCAAAACAGGCGTACTTTATCCCTATGTGGTAAAGGCTCTTACTATTTATTACTATTTAATTATTACTATTTAAGTGTGTATCAACATCGTGTTTGATCAGTACTTCGCCAACCGCAAAGTAACTAGCTGCCACTTTCATGCATATAAAAAGCAAGCAGTCGGCTCACAATAACTTAGCTACAAAAGATAATGACCATAAAATTTATTACTTCATAAATTCAAGAGTCTTGCATTGTGGCTCCCCCTAGGGCACGCTGAGACAAGAATCCTTTAATGGTTGCGCTTCATGTACTTGGTTACGGGTGCCACAGGACAACTAGGTTTGCGGGTGGTGCGCCGCTGTATCGCGTTGGGGCTACCTGTACGGGCGTTTGTGCGCCTAACGAGCCAATACGATCTTCTCAAGGAATGGGGTGCTGAGATTTTCATTGGTGATCTGCAACAGCCTCGCGATATTCAGGCTGCCATGGGGGGAGTGGAGGCGGTCATTTGCTGCCATGGTAGTCAGTTACTCAGCCGTGCCATTCAAGCGATTGATTACCGTGCCACCTTGGATGTGATTCAGGTGGCTCAGGAACAGGGGGTGCGCTATCTAGCGCTGATTTCTCCTCTGGCGGTGACGGGCGATCGCCAGCAGTCCCCCTTTCTCAAGGCCAAGTACGAAGTCGAGCAGGTGCTCATCAGCAGTGGTCTCAACTACGGCATTTTTCGCTGTCCCACCCTGATGTCGAGTTTGCTTCCCCTTGCGGCGCGCTTTCAGCAGACGGGGGTTTACATTGTCCTTGGGGAGCCGCAGCATCGGCTGCAACTGCTCAGTCCCGACGATTTAGCCCGCTGTATTCTCATTGCCAGCCAAGCCCGTCAGCCAGCGATTTTTAGCATGGCGCATCCAGAGGTTTTAACCCGCCAAGAGATTGCTGATCGCCTTGGTCGCTTTTTCAATAAACGCCCCTTTGTCATGACACTGCCCCTGAGTGTCATTGATGGTGCTCGCCAGTTGCTTGGCGTCATGAGTCGTGATTTGGAAGCCAGTCTTGGGACGCTGCGGACGCTGTTGGCCTATGAAAGTCTTTGCCCTGCCAGTGAAATTGAGCGTGCCCAAACCTATTTTCAACTCTCCTTTGAGTCCCTAGAGACATTCTTGGATCGCTACTTTTAGCGAGGGGGATCTCCACAGGGGCGATCGCGATAGAGCTGCCAATAGCGCTTAAATTTAACCCAATCAAAGCTACGCGGATCGATACGTTCCCCGGAGCGATCGACCGCCGCATGGGTTGTTACCCGTTGGCGATCAATTCCTGTTTGCGCCACTAGCCACGCCAAGGTGCGGTATTGGGCATCGGTGTAACCAGTATGGCTAGAGCCATTGTGGCGCCCCTGGGGCGGTGTTTCTAGGGAAAAGTGGAGGGCAAAATTATTCACCGAAGGGGCAAGGCGGGGGTTTGTCTGCGCCGCTTCCTTGCCAAAGGCGGAATTGCCGGCACCATAGGCTCGCTTCGACCAAGGCACTAAGTGCAGCAGCCAACCGTTGAGGGTAATCAATTCATGGTAGCTGGCCTGTTCTTCATCGCGGGGATGCGGTGTTTGGAAAAAGTTGAGGGCTGATCCGGCAGAGGCCACCGTTTCATGTAAAACAATCAGGGGTTGATGATCCAACACTTGAGGCCGAAAATCGGTACGGTAGCGATCGCCAAAATTAGTGGGGTCGGCGGGCACACTGTACCAAGGGGGGGCAGCTGCACACTGTTGATGAACTTGGCGCACTTGAGCAAAGAGGCGATCGTAGGCAGCGCCGTCACTGCGCTGGAGAGGCAGCAGCGGATTCTCAGGGGAGGACTCTGGCAAGGGGGGCAACGATTCCGCTGGCGTATCAAATTCTGGATCATTAATAGATACGGCTTGGCTGAGATCAAGGGGCAGATCCCCCTTGGGAATAGAGCCAATCATGGCGCTCCAAAGGGAGAGCACAACCACGGTGGCGATCGCTAGGGAAATCAGAAACCGCAGGCCTTGGGAACGACGCAACATAGGCAGAATCGAACCAATTTGGCAAAATACAATCAAACCCTAAGCCAAAAATTTAGGATCAGCAAGCTGATGATTATTGTTCTAAGAAGTGGCACCCCCAGTGAAGAAATTGAGCGGGTCAGCAGTGAAATGCAAAGTTGGGGATTGACCCCTGAAAAAATTGTTGGCAAGCATAAAGTGGTGATTGGCCTGGTCGGAGAAACGGCAGAACTCGATCCGCTGCGCATTCAAGAAATTAGCCCTTGGATTGAACACGTTTTGCGGGTCGAGCAACCCTTCAAGCGAGCCAGCCGTGAGTATCGCCACGGCGAACCCAGTGAAGTGGTGGTATCAACGCCCAATGGAGAGG